>JACSRQ010000185.1 GCA_014879675.1 Ignavibacteria bacterium | reverse complement strand
GGAAAAGCAAAGTGTAAAGCTCAAGACCCTGAAACAAGTTCAGGGTGACATTGGATTGAAGGACGTTGCGTTCTATTGTCATGCTGAACTCGTTTCAGCATCTGTTTCCATACTGGAAAAGCAAAGTGTAAAGCTCAAGACCCTGAAACAAGTTCAGGGTGACATGGTCTTGGAGTTTGGGAAAGAGAAATCATCCAATAAATACATCCAATACATACATTGAATAAAGTCATTACATCATACGGAACAGCATTTTTAAAACCGGATGATCCGTTATATATCGAGATCGAATCAATCGGCAAGTACATCGCTAGAGCCGGTATGGATGTTTGTTCAGGCGGCTATGGCGGCTCAATGGAAGCGATATCCAAGGGTGCAAAAATGGCTGGAGGATTCGTAACAGGTATTACTGTTAAAGGCAGGGCTGCTGAACCCAATCCATACGTTGATAACAACATTGCTGCAGAAAATCTTATGGATCGTATAATCAAGCTGATAAACATTGCTGATGCATATATAATTTTCAAAGGCGGAACGGGAACTCTGCTTGAGATCTCAGCAACGCTCGAGCTGATGAATAAAAAAGCTTTGCCCGAGAAGTTTCTGATATTTTACGGTTCGCACTGGATGGAAGTTATCAACTCTCTTAAGAATGACAGTAAATACTTAACAGAGCTGCTTGTGAGGAATGTTCGACTCATAAATACACCCGAAGAAATCACAGAAATTCTTGAAATAATTCAGTCAAAAATCCATTTATAATTTCACTTTAATACCTTATTTTCAAATAATCAAAACACAAAAACTATGAAAAGAGTACTTACCATACTTTTCTTTATACTGCTGGTCCCCTTCTCTTCTCTTTTTCCGCAAACTCCATGGGTTGAGCTTAATACGGGTATATCTAAGCGGCTGAATTCGATCAGTTCCATCAAGGATGTATCGGTTTGGGCATGCGGAGTTGAAGGAACTGTGATAAAGAGCACAAACATGGGTGATAACTGGAGTAATGCAAACCCGAATAATGATATTCCAACTAGTGTTAGCCTGAACCACATTTACGTCATAAATCCGCTGACTGCTCTGGCCGCAGGAAACGATAACACTTACACGTATGTGTTTAAGACCGTTGATGGCGGCAGCACCTGGCAAGCAACTCTGGTGCAGCCCGGCGGCAGATTTAACGGGATACACATGCCGTTGGAAAATTCGATGATAATTGTGGGAGATCCCGTTGGAGGAAGATGGTCAATATGGAAATCTGTAACCGGAGTGATCTGGGATTCATCAGGATGCTACCTTCCACAAGCCGGATCGGAAAAGGGCTTTCCTAATTCATTGTGGGCAACAGGCAGCAGGATCTCGTTTGGCACAGATAATTTCAGGATATATACCACCACGAATTTCTCTGCAACATGGTACAATAATTCCACAGGCGCAGAAAAGAATTCATCTACCCTTTGGTTTGATTACGATTACAACATTGGATATTCAGGCAAATCGCAACTTATTAAAACTGTAAATTCAGGACAATTATGGTTAAATGATACTGTTCCGGGAAGCGGTGATATCGTAAGTGTCACAGGCAGTGCGCACTCCAGGTTCAACTGGTTTGTTAGAAATGATAACAAGGTTTATGTGAATCCGCATAACGCCGCCAATTGGCAGCTTGATTATACAACACCTTCAGGCAATTACACATACATAACAATTGAACGAAATGGTTATTTCAGCGGCGCGGTATTTGCGACTAAGGATAACGGGGGGATATCGAGAACATATTTCCTTTCACTTGGGATAAGCCAGATATTGACAGTTATACCAAACGGATACGGGCTAAGCCAGAACTATCCGAATCCGTTTAATCCTGAAACAAAGATAAGGTTCAATATTCCTGCTGACAATAAAGGAAACAGGAACATTAGTCTGAATGTGTACGATATAGGCGGAAGGCTTGTTAAGCAGCTTGCAGATGAAAAGCTTTCAGCCGGAGTTTACGAGGTCGATTTCAACGCAGCGGAACTACCAAGCGGAGTGTATTTTTACAGGTTGAGCAACGGTGTTTTTTCTGAAACCAGGAAAATGATACTATTGAAGTAAGTTTCTTACTGGCCTATTCTTTCCCAAACTGGAGTTTGGGAAAAAGATAATATGATTAAGCACTGACGCAGTCAGCGCACTCCAAAAGAATCAAAAGCGGATATGCTCTTCTTGAAGTGCATTCACTGTGTGAATGCTTAGTTTGATACCATTTCTAGATAGAATAACAAGTTACCGAGTGGAAAGATATTGCCTTGGCTGTTTAAAGATTCCTGCCTTCGCAGGAATGACAAGGCAGACAGAGACTTGCCTACGTCTGCTGGAGCTGTGAGCGGGGAAAGACATAATGCATTTTCTTTCCCAAACTGGAGTTTGGGAAAGAGGAAAAGAAAATGATTCTCTTGGAGTGCATTCACTGTGTGAATGCTTTTATATCTTCTTCATTGTTGCTTCTACGATAGCTTTTTCTTTGCCATCTGCCATTGTAAAAATTACCTGCATTACAATTGTATTTTCTGTAGAAAGATCATAAACAAATTTGTACGCCTGGAATTTGTCTGACAAGCCTGATGGATCAAGTGTCTTCCCACTCAACGTAAGTAATTTTTTTGCAGCATCATAATCGCCTTCCCCTGTGACAGCATAGGTACCTAATTCATCAATTCCATAAATAGTGTATTTCTTTATCCTGCGGTCGAAGCCTAATATATTCATTGCGCCAAACTTCATACCCATTGCTTCAGATTGCTGCTCCCATTGCAGGAATCTGCCGCCGAGAATAGTTTTACAATCTGCATTTCCCGAACCATCCATTGTAGATTCAAAGTTTAACTTGAACTTAACATCCCATTTACCTTCGAATTTTTTCAGCAGCTCGTGTTCAGGTCCGGGACCCATCATTGCCATTTCCTCCTCCGATTGGGCAAATGCCGAAGATCCAATAAGCAGCGTTGAAATGATGACCAATACAAGTAATTTCATTCTTTTCATAGATTAAATACATTTTATTTAATAAAAATTTCTTAAATAGGTTTGATAGATCAGACTTTTTGGTAGATTATCTCGGTAGCTTTAGCTTCTTCACCATCAGGAGTTACATTATACGCAGTGAGGATCAGGTTATCCCCTTCCAGTGATAATTCACTTCTCCAGCCCCATGGATCGGTTCCTGCCTCATTGATGTTATAGTAACCCATCATATCCGCCTTAGGCGAGCCCATTTTGCTTTCCGAAAGCATTATTGCCGTACCCATGTGGAAGCTATCTACCCAGGCTGACTGGTAGCGGCCGGTCATACAATCATACCCATAAATTGCAATTCCTTCAAGAGGTTTGCCGTCAATAGAGCCGGTGTATTCATGTACAATGAATCTGCCGCCTAATACAGACCAGATCGTTCCTTCTAGGGGAGATTCATCTGCCAATTTTCCGGGCTCAAACCATGTTTTTGCTGTCCCTTTCCACTTGCCTTCAAGCTCTTTGAACCATTTATGAACTCCGCTTGATATGGAATCACTGAATTTTACTTTTGCCATATTTAATTGCTTTAATTTAGATTCATAATTTACTTATTAAGCCAGTACATTTTTGCGCTTCAATATCGCCGCAGAGATCAAGCTTATTAAAACACCGATCATAAATACAGTAAGGACCATAACCAGTGACTGTAGTAGTGTGTTATTCCACAATACAGCCTCGCTTTCGAATCTGGCCAGCTGTTCAGCAATAACCTGCTGGGTTTCGCCGCTGGTTTGAATCTTCTGGCGATAGACCTCGATCATTTTTCCGCTCAGACCGGGAGAAATTACTTCATACAGAAGGTAAATATAGATTCCAAATATCAATGATGCAACTCCCGATATTCCGAGTCCAAGCGTAAAAGCTTTTCCGAAAGAGATATTTCCTCCGAGAACCTTATCCCTGTACGCTTTTATTCCAAAGAAAATGGCCGTTAATGCCAGAAGCACGCTGCTATAGCCAATTACTTCGCCAACTTCCCACATCTTAGCGTTGAAATCCTTTATGAAAAGGATATGGAACAGGAAGAATAGAATAACCATAATGCCGCCGGATATTAGCCCGGACTTAAGAGACCATTTTCCCATAGAGAATTGTAATTTTATTTTATCTACAAAAATATGCCTGTAAGCGTTGAAATCCTTCACCCGAAAGTATGAAAAGGTGTGAACTATTGTATTATTTTCAATTTCCGGGCAGTTTCAATCGCCTGGGTGCGCCTTTTGACGTTCAGTTTTGAGTAGATATTATTCGTATGGCTTTTGATAGTATTAAGGGAGACAAAAAGCATATCGGCTATTTCCTGATTAGAGTGCCCCATTGCAATGTGGTTCAAAACTTCCCTTTCCCGTGAACTTAGTTCTATTCCTTCAGGAAGAGCGATTGGCAAGACTGTTGCAGTTTCGGCTGGGGCATCCGGCTGTAGAGTTGTTTTCTTCCTTTTGCCGAATCTCACACCAAGATATATACCTAATCCGAGAAAAATTACTGAAATGATGCCGATATAGACATCAGCCGATATCCTGTATGCAAAGTAATAATACTCCAGGGATTTCAGGGCAGCTATCCCTAACGCAAGAAGGAGTCCCATAAATATAACATATTTATAAAACTCCTTTTTGTTCTGATCTGTGCTGCTATTAATCGATTTCGTATTCTTAGTTAACTCCATTATTTTTAACTAAGATACTGTTTAGAATCTTATCTTGTTTATATTCTCAACAAGGAAATCGAAACCGAAGAGCATTGTAAAATAAAAGCGCCATTCCTTACCGTATGTGACGGTTTTTTGCTCTCCGGTGGTACTTGGGAATACCCTGCTGAATTCATCCAATCCATACGAAGCGTTGAATGTAAATGCTGTTGGATACACATAATATGAATATGTGAGCAGTCTGAGCTCAAGCCCGATGTCTTTTTTAGCTTCCTTCAGTTTAGTAGCCTTGCCATACCACGCATTACCAATATCGCCGTAAACCGAGAGATAAAGCTTATCGAAATAGAACTGGAGGAACTTGAAATCGAGATTGGTAGCTAACGGGAATCTATAAGTTAAGTTCGCCGTGGCATACCTGTTACCGCCAATAGCGTAGAACGGGTAACCTTTCATGTTCGGGAATCCGCTGGCATAAAAATCAAAGAAATTATCCTGTTCCGGTCCGAAGATCGTACCGCCGCGCAGTCTAAGGCTGAGTGAGTGTGAATTATTGAAGAGTCCGAATCCCTGCAGCAGGTCGCCTTCCAGCCTGTGGAATTTAGCCTTTTCGAATGCCTCAGTAACATTGCCCTGGTCATCAATAACAAGCTCAGGATTGAGGTCATTGATCTCGTAATCATACTTCAGTCTAAAATACCTTCCAATTGGATTAATATCATCATTCTTATTTGGAAGGAAGCTGTTATAAGTATAAGCAAGGCTCAGGTCACGCCCGGTAAAATAATTTGTTGAAGAAGCCGAAACCTGGCGATTTATAGAAGGAATAACAAAAGTGCTGAGCTTAGATGAATATTTTGAATAAGTGAATCCAGCCCGCATATTGTGAGCGGAGTTAATGACTTTGAAAGCCATACCAAACTCAAACTGCAGCAGGTCATAGGTCACGTCAACGCCTATGGTATCTAGCCCGGCGACAAGGTCCGCATCAGTTTTACGGGTTACGTTGTAGCCCGCAAGCGAGAATGATGGTGAAAAGCCAAGTTTTTTGATAAAGAACCTTTTGGCTATGGGGAAACCATTGTTGTAATCAAATTGCAGGAATAGATCTCTTTCAAACTTCCTGTTAACCGAAGCGCCGCCGAAAATACCCATACGCCCCAGTACATCCTGGGAGTAAAAATACAGGCCTGGTTTAATAATATCTAAGAACTTGCCATCTTTGGTATAGTTATCAAATCTGAGAACTGGGATAATGAAAAGCGGAGTTGCTACGTTATTATATGTTGTTACCTTACCTACTTTAACACTGTCATCTTTGAAATCCCTGAGTTTGGGCCAGTCATATTTATCTTTGCTAACTGTTGATTGAGAGGTGTTCTCGATGGAGTATTTCTTAAGCAGTTTTTCCGGCCTGTCATAATTTGCGCCGTTCTCTGTTATCATGGAATCAAGTACAACAAAATCCTTCAGTTCATTTATCTTATAGCCGTTAGTCGTCCAGCAGGCAAATGCGAGGTCTTTGTTAGCATCAACCGAAGGCATGAATGCACCTCCAAGTACATTTGTGAGCTGCTGCATATACACAATATTACTTTCTTTGGTCATACGACCGCTATTTATGAGGTCGTATTTGTAAATATTGTATATCCCGGTCCTATCGGATGCAAAATAGATCGATGCACCATCTTTTGAAAATACCGGATTCCTGAAATCGATTGTTGGATCGCTGAATACAAAGGTCATACTGCCGGTTTCAACTTCTATCTCTGCTATCTGCCTTAGGTCTTCTTTTGAGTAATCAAACAGAATACGTTTGCCATCGGGCGACCATTTAGGGGCGTATATCTGCTCTCCATTAGCAAACATGCTCACCTGCCTTATATCTTTCCCGGTCAGTTTTTTGCCGTTCGGTGCAGGTGCTACAAAAAGATTCTGCGTTCCGTCGAAATTTCGTACAAAACAGATCCACTGGCCATCTGCAGAATAAGCCGGTGCATGTGCACGGAGCTGGCTGGTGATCTGTGTTTCTTCTTCTTTTGCAACATCATACTCAAACAAGTCAAACACTACGGCGTCGTGAATGTTTGGTTTATTCCTTCGTGCGAATATTATCTTCTTGCCGTCAGGACTCCACCCATAACTGCCGGTTACACCCGCAATAAGAAGAGCATCATCCTTTCCACCGGAAGTATTGCGCACGAACATTGAAGTTGAACCGTAATCATACTCTTTGTTCGAGAGATACGTCATTTTTTTGCCGTCTGGAGAAAACTGCGGATAATAATTGGCAAAACCAACATCAGCAATTGTCTTGCCTTCAACCTGATATTTTTTAATGTTAGATACCCTGTTCCGGTAGTCTTCCTTCATGAATGCTTTCCATTCATTGTAGAGCTTTTTTCCGTCTTTCCCGGTAGCTTTTTCAAATGCACCCTCAGAGCTTAAGCGTGTAAGATCGCCCAGATTCTCGGATACTTCCCTAAGCTTATCTTCGCCGTACTTATTTGCAATGTATCTAACGAAACCGTATCCCTGGTTATAAATTGACTCAGCTTTGTAGGTTGTGACTGATGCGAACTGGCCCATATCTTCCCATGAAAGCATGTTATCGCCAAGCACTCGCATTCTGAGTATCATATCCCTGTGTGCATCCCAGTAATCATATCCCAGCTGCTGCCTCTGGTACTGCGCGGTGCCTTCAGCAAACCACGCCGGCACACCAACACCCGAGATCGGGTAAGAAATTATCGTATTGGGATAGCCGTAGAGTACATCAGGTCTTCTCTCTTTTTCGTAGTTAAGAAATTGCAGGTAAATTGAAGGGAATTTGGATGAAAATTTCATGGATGCCGGTACCTGGATAACATGCGCATACTCATGTGTAATTACATTCCGAAGCCAGTTATGCGTACCGCGCAGATCGAAATCAAGCGATGCAGATGCAATTTCTATCCTGTTGCCGTAATAATCTGTTGCACCGTTCGAAATATCGGACTCATCATTTATTATCCACGATGTTTTTTCATCTGGCCGGTAATTGTATAATGAAGTTATCGGACCGTAAACTTCTTCTGCTATTTTGGCAACAATGTTGGCAGTTCTTTCAGTACCTTTATGGTAGTGAACATAGAAATGCTCTGTTTCGATCGTGTACCAATCAAGCTCCGGATTTGGCTCAAACTGAGAGTAACTGCAGACTGAAAATACGAATAAAACTAACAGGATCCTGAATATCATATATTGTATTGAATTTACTTTTTAAAACACAAAAATGCCCCTAAAATTCCTTAAACCGAAATTTTAGATACATGGTGAATATAAACAGCAAGATTAACTGAATTTTCCAGTTATATCAATGATAAAAACTTTAAAATGTTGTTTAAATGTGAAAAAACGGGTAGAAGTGCTTGGCTATATTGAAGTATTTTTGTTCAACAAATTTAACCTTATTAATGAAAAAAGTAAAGGGGGCGGAATTTATCCAATAACATTTGAATGTATCACATTTTCAAGTAAAATTATTCCCTAACAACTATAACACGCAATTCCGTATTTTTGTATATATGTCAGAGTTTACAGATGAAATTAAGAGCATCTTTTCCCTTACAGGCCTGTTTGCAGAAACCGATGGATTTGAATTCCGCCCGCAGCAGCAGCAAATGGCTGTTGATGTAGCCGATTCACTGGAAAGCGGCAAGCATTTTATTGTTGAAGGTCCCACCGGTGTTGGCAAATCACTAGCCTACCTTGTACCATCTATACTATACGCTGTAAGAAATGAACGCAAAGCGATAATATCCACCTGCACAATAAACCTGCAGGAACAGCTTATTAATAAAGATATTCCCGAGCTTGCGAAACTGCTTGGAGTTGACTTCAAGTACGAGATACTTAAAGGCAGAAATAATTATATCTGCACTAAGCGGCTGAACAAAGCTATGATAGAAAAATCATCTTTGTTCATGACCTCGGAACAACAGACCCTGCAGAAGATATATGATTTTGTGAACCGTGACGGTAAAGGCACACGG
This sequence comes from Ignavibacteria bacterium, assembly GCA_014879675.1. Classification (GTDB taxonomy): domain Bacteria; phylum Bacteroidota; class Ignavibacteria; order Tepidaquicellales; family OLB5; genus OLB5. The sequence continues at coordinate 5,035 of JACSRQ010000185.1, read as the reverse complement.
CAAGACATGCCTTTCCCCGTAGATGATAACGTTTGGAGCGAAATCTTCGCCGAAGAAGGTGTATGCACGCAAAAATCATGCGGCGGAGAAGATACAAACTGCTTCTACCAGCAGGCTAAGCAGAGGATGAAGGATGCGGACCTGCTCGTGCTGAATCACCACTTATTTTTTACACTGTTCGGATTTTACGAAAGGGAATCTGAAGGGTACCTCTACTTCAACGACTTCGTTATATTTGATGAAGCGCATACTGTTGAACAGATAGCGGCCGAGAGAGTTTCGCCGACAGTTTCGAAAGAACAGATCAGGTTCTGGCTGAATAAGATGTTTAATCCGAAAACACAAAAAGGATTTTTCAGCTCAAAGACTGCTGATAGACTTAAACATACAGTGGAAGTATGTTATCACGATAATGAATCATTTTTCAAGACCCTGCACTCACACATTAATGATAAGTATTCGGCGCAGTCACACAAAAGCACTATTCGTATCAGGGAGCCGCTTCATCTGGGGCATGACCTGATGGCATCGCTGCTTGACCTGACCATTGAAATAAAAAAAGCAGCCGGACTAGCCAAGAATGATATTGAAGAAGCGGAGATAAAGAACTACTTCACTAAGTTCACCCGCATACGCAACAACCTTATATTTTTCCTTGAGCAGAAAGATGATGAATATGTTTACTGGATAGAATATACAGGCAGGGCAAGACACAATATAAATCTTTGCATCTCCCCTATTGATATGGCGGAATACTTCAGACAGAATGTATTCGCAAATAACAGGCTTTGTACAATGACATCGGCAACGCTCTCGACAAACAATAATCTCGAGTTCTTCAAACGCTCAATAGGTGCAGAAGAGATCACCGGCTCGATAATCGAAACACCGTTTGATTACGGCAGGCAGATGAAGATCCACATACACGGAAATATACCTGAGCCTGAAAAGGGACGCAGGCAGAACATTTCAGATCTTGTGAATGAAAGTGAAAGCGATTTCGAAAAAGTTTTAACCGATAAAATTGATGAGTGTATTAACCTGACCAGCGGCGGAGCGCTTGTGCTGTTCACCAGCACAAAATTGCTTAAGCTGGTATATAATAAACTTATCGAAAGATATATCGGCAACGGAATTAAGCTTTTTGCGCAGCATAACGGAATGCCGAATAACCGGATACTGCAGGAATTTCGAGATGATGAGAATTCAGTATTGTTTGGAGTTGACAGCTTCTGGATGGGAGTTGATATTCCGGGTCACAGTCTGCGCAACGTGATCGTTACAAAGCTGCCATTTGAGGTACCCGACCACCCTGTAATCGAAGCCAAGCTTGAATTTATACAGGAAAACGGCGGCAACCCGTTTATGGATTATTCCCTTCCCACGGCTATACTGAAATTTAAACAGGGTGTTGGCAGGCTTATCCGCAGCAAAAATGATGAAGGTATAATCTGTATTCTCGATAGCAGGATAATGAAAAAGTTTTACGGTAAGTTCTTCATCCACTCCCTGCCCGAATGCGAGATAATAATTGAAGAATAAATAGATTGTCATTCCCGCGAAAGCGGGAATCCAGAATAGCCACTTACAATGTTTTTCAGTGTCTCCAACTTTTAGTTGACGACTGGACACATATAGTGGAAGAGTCTGTAAGGACTTATACACAATTCATACATTATAAGAATTGCCTGTAAGATTACTTGATAACCAGCAAGGTGGCTTGGCGCTGCGCCCAAAGTATTATTTCAGAAGAATCATTTTTTTTGTTTGACTGAATTCCCCTGCCTGCAACTTATAAAAGTACACTCCGCTTGGATATGATGAGGCGTCCCAACCAGCCTCATATATTCCGGGCTTGAGATTTTGATCTACGATAACAGCTACCTCATTGCCCAGTACATCATACACAGACAGGAATGTCTGTGCTACTGATTTGCCGCTAATGGAAAATTTGATTTTTGTAACGGGATTGAACGGGTTGGGATAATTTTGCGAAAGTGAGAATTCCTCCGGAATATTTACAGATGAATTGTTGAGTCCCGTTATTCCCCCGTTAGTTGTTTTGAGGATGGTACCATTTGCTCCGCATGTCCAACCGGTTTCATTGGTAGCAAAGTAAATTGAATTCAGTATTGAAGATACCGGAGTTTGTTCGCAAACCCAGGTACTTCCGTTGTTCATTGTTTTCATTATGATGCCGGAGTAACCACAAGTCCAACCAGTCTGATAATTTATAAAATTTATGTTTTTCTGTGCACTTGTTGTATTGGTTGCGGTCCAGTTTGTGCCGGCGTTGGTTGTTCTTATCATCTTTGAACTTGATTCTGAAACAACTGCAAATCCGGTGAGTGAGTTTATAAAAAGAATGTCATAAATTGCCCCGTTGCCGTTCAGTAGAACACCCGAATATTGGGAAACCCAGTTAGAGCCTGTGTTAGTGGTTGCATCAAGATGCTGCGATGTAAATCCGCCGGCTGATGGAGCTTTCCCGCCTAGCCAGCCGGTTGCCGGACCTGTAAAAAAGATCGACATTTGAAAGTAATCTGTAGAGGGAATATTTATCCAACTGGAGCCGTTGTTGGAAGTGTATTTATTTGTATGCGGTAAATTCGCTGATACATAGTACTTTGTACTGTCAAAGAAACAAATATCACTGCAGTATGCTGTATCAAGTACAAGAAACCAATTGTTTCCAAAATTGGTAGTCTTAATTATTTTGTCTCCGGCAGCAATACCTAAGTTTCCATAAAACTTCAAGCTTATAATATTGAAGCTATAACCGGTATTAAGTATCTGCCAGTTACTTCCGCCGTTGGTTGTTTTAAGTACCTTGCCGGAATCACAACCAATATACCCCGTATTTGAACTCACAAAGCAAACTGAATTTAGATTCAGCGTCGTTCCACTGGTTTGCTGAACCCATGTTTGTGAAAATACTGAAGTAATAAAGAAAAATGATGTAAGTAGTATGCTATGTTTGAGGTATTGCATGGGTCCCTCCTTTGATTCAAATATAATAACTTTTTTAAAGATCTTTCCTCACAAAATTAGGAGCATTCATCTCTCTCTGATCCAGGTAAGCTCCATCGGACCGGCAGAGAGCGTCATTTCGCCGTGCTCGAAGCGGTATTTGCGCACTTCTTTGCCGCCAACTAAGCTTTGCACTATCGCGCCTTCAACATGGTGGATAATTACCTGCTTTTCTTCGTCAATTTCGTATTTGCCGAAATAGCCCATGTAACCCAGATTCTTTAACGCCCATGCAAGATCCTTAAGTTTGATCTTCTTTTCAGGCATGTGCTCCAAAGGCAGATCATGCGGCATCATTATCTGCACTGACATGTATTCATCATCATAAAAAAGAATGGCGCGAATATCTTTTCCGAAAGGATAAATTATGGATTCACCATGCTTCACAATGACTTCTTTAAGCTTCCACCTGCCCTTGAATTTGTTTCTCATTTGTTGCAATAATTGAAATTGAGAGTTATTTATTACAAAGATAGCGGATTGGGATTTAATCTGCTTTCCCGAAGCTCATTCAACTCATCCGATGACAAAGTTGATTGAAATAGAAGTCATCGGAAGAGTAATCTGTAACCTTAATAAGCTAACATCCCCATCTGAACTCTACGGGCGGAAAGGATCAGTGTAAAATCCTGTTTCATTTCATTCCCACTGCGATACTCCCCCTTCGAAGGGGGAATTATACAAATAAATAGTAGCACAGACATTCCTGTCTGTGATTCTCAATAGAGATTCCTGCCTTCCTGCCTTCCGCAGACACGGCGCAGGAATGACAAAACAATATACTTTCCCAAACTGGAGTTTGGGAAAGAGGGGTTGAAGATTAATTTCTTGCCTTTCTACCTTGCCCAAGCACAGCACGGGAATGACAAAGAGAAGTAATAATTTAATATATAGTGGCACAGACATTCCTGTCTGTGATTGATTTACTTTCCTAAACAAGAGTTTGGGAAAGAGGAAAATCTGCTTTGCCGAAACTTATTCCACTCATCCGATGACTCAGTCCTCGTATATCCTAATTTCAATAAAGACCCAAGTCATCGGATGAGTTTCCCTTCCCAATCTGGAGTTTTGAAGAAGGGTTAATCTAATTTGACATTTGGAATTTGACATTTGTCATTACTTCACCACTATCCTGTAAATCTTATCGTCGCCATCCTGTTCGCTGCCGCGTCCATCTTTATTACTTGATGAAAAGTAGATATTGCCATCGGGGCCTTCTGTAATATCCCTTATCCTGCCATAAGTATCTGCAATCTTGCGGAATGACAGCTGTTTGGTTGGGTCATTTGGATCAACACTTACTACCATTATCCCCTGACCTTTCAGGCAGCCGAATAGATATGTATTTTTAAATTCAGCTATTATACTGGACTTGTAAAACATTCCCGAAGCCGGGGCTTCGGCAGGTGTAAATACGAGAAGCGGTGAGACCATTCCTTCTTTGCTTTCCTTATGCGATACATCAGGCCAGCCGTAACTTTGACCTTTTACTATCACGTTCACCTCATCACCGCCGCCCGGCCCGTCGAATCCGCTGGGGCCGTGCTCTGTTGACCACATAACTTCGGTGCCGGGATACCAGTCTATTCCCTGTGGATTGCGATGACCATAAGACCAAACCGGTGAATTGGGAAATGGATTATCGGAAGGTATTGTGCCATCTCCATTAATTCGCAGGATCTTTCCATGCAGCTTGCCAAGATCCTGTGCGTATTTGCGCTCGCCGGCATCACCTGTTGTAATGTAGAGCTTTTTATCGGGACCAAATCTAAGCCGGCAGCCTGCATGATATTTGGCTGCAGGAATACCATCAAAAATTATGGTTTCTTCTTCAAGAGATGTACCATTATCCTTATATCTCACTACTTTAACCAAAAGAGCATCGCCTTTTTCATAAGCATAGCTTAAGTAGATCAGTTTATTTGTATTGTAATCCGGATCTATGGCGAGTCCCATAAGCCCTTCTTCAGAGCCGCTGGAGATATCCTGAAATTCCTTCAAATTT
>JACSRQ010000183.1 GCA_014879675.1 Ignavibacteria bacterium | reverse complement strand
AGGCGGTCATGACCGCCTTTTTAATTTCCACCAGTTAAACAAATTAAACCTAAGCTATAAATACTCTATAGCCCTTTCGGCTAAAATATTTCTTAGCATCTACAATCCCTTTGCCGCGGAATACACCGTACACCGTGGAACCGCTGCCGCTCATAAGCGCGTACTCTGCACCAAAAGCGATCATATCCAGCTTCAGTTTTTCTATTTCTGGATATTTCCTGAATACAACGCGCTCAAAATCATTTATCATAAGCTTTGGCTCCGCAGGATTGAACTTCTTGATTTTCTTCAGTATTGCACGTTTACTTTTACTGATGTTCAGCTCTTTGAATGCCCATGGTGTTGGGATATGAATCCCCGGATTTACCAGCAGTATCTTGCCTTTTATCCTGAATCCCGGCAGTGGAATTAATTTCTCGCCGCGGCCGGTGGCGTATGCAGCTTTGCCGAGAAGGAAAAATGGAACATCACTGCCCAGCGCAAGCGCCAGCTTTTTTAACTTCGGACTTGCAGACTTCTTGAAATACTTGGCCAGCATTTTCAAAACAGCCGCTGCATCAGAACTTCCGCCGCCGAGTCCGGCACCATGTGGAATGTTCTTTTTAATGCTGATTGTTATCCTGTAATTCTCTGTAACAATGAACTCTCTCAGAAACATTTCCGCTGCCTTGTAGCAAATATTCTTTCTGCCTTCAAGTGCACTGCCCGCATTGGTCTTAACAAATATTGAACCCTTTTTTGCGGGAGAAATATTTATGGTAACTACATCATACAGTTTTACCGGGCAAAAAATGGTTTCAAGGTTGTGGAAAGAGTCTTTTCTCTTTGATAAAATTCTTAACCCAAAATTAACTTTGGCGGGAGCCTTTTGTTCTATCAGCATTTTTCTAATTCCTTTACTACAAAAATACCATTTAAAGCAGAATTTACAAGCAATTTTGCCGAACTGTTCCGACAATGTTGAAACCACATCTTGGCTCAATACCAATTATCAAATTGAATTTCCTTCCTTTTTAGAGTATTTTAGCATTCTATGAAAAAAATTATTCCGCTTCTTATTGTTCTCTTAAGCCTTGAGGCTTATTCGCAGATCATCCCCATAACGAAAAATCTCGATTCATCATTAACCAAAACGTATGATAGTGCGCTGGTCTATGTTAAGAATCCGACTAACAATCTTGTAAATATAATCTCAACCCGCGTAACATCACCAAAATTTTTTACGCGCGTTAATACATTTAATATTAACCCATTTGATAGCACCGGTATCTGGGTATTATTTTCAAGCTACCAGAACCTCACCTACAGAAGTTTCCTAATATGCGAAGGCAGAGTGCCGAACGGCGGAGCAAATTACTCTTTCATATATGGACTCATTGCAACGGCAAAGTATCCCGATGTGATGTACGCTTTCACACAGGGATTGGTTGATGAGCCGCTTAAGGCTGCTTTGAAAACTTTCAGCAGCTCGCCATATACCACTCTGGGCTACAATACTGCACGCGACAGGATGTTTGAAACCGTTGATGACTACGGCGGCGATACAATTGAGTGCGTTTATACCGGCATTAAAATCTATGCTACCAACAGAACTGCGGCGCAAAACCAGGGATTCAACACAGAGCATACATGGCCGCAAAGCCTGTTCAACAGCAATGACCCGATGGTAAGCGATATACATCATTTGTTCCCCACAAATGATGCTGCTAACTCAGCGCGCGCTAATTATCCGTTCGGATTTGTTGTTTCAAATATCACATGGCAGGTGGGAGGCTCTAAGCTTGGCAGGGATGCCTCTAACACTATCGTATTCGAACCAAGGGATAAACATAAAGGCAACGTTGCAAGGTCACTGTTTTATTTTGTATTAAGGCATCAGAACTGGGGCACACTTATCACGGCTGCCCATGAGAACGCGCTCAGGCAGTTCCATCTGATCGATACAGTTGATGCTCGTGAAAGACAACGTAACGACAGGGTTAAACAGTTCCAGAATAACCGTAACCCGTTTGCCGATCATCCTGAGTTTGTTGAAAGGATAGCAGCATTTTACACAACACTGAACACTCCGCCTAAGGCAGAAATTACCGCTTCACCATATAATGCCAGGTTTGATACACTTTCTAACGTTAATGATACCGTAAGTTATTTTGTTGCTATATGTAATTACGGGAATACAAATCTTACAGTAAGCTCGGTTACTTCAAATAACCCAGTGTTTACGGTTGAGAGTTTTCCTTCAACCGTGCAGCCACAGCAATACGGATACGCTCGTGTTAAGTTCAGACCAACATCAGCAAACCAAACATACACCGGCGAGCTTACAATAAATAACACAGATAGTACCCTGAAGATCAATCTATACGGCGTATGCGGCAACATTATCGGCATTAGCCAGATATCAAACGAAGTACCGAATACTTTTTCACTGAAGCAGAATTACCCGAATCCGTTTAATCCCTCAACATCCATCAGGTTCGGAATACCTTCATCAGCATCCAATGAAACAGTAAGCCTGAAAGTGTTTGACGCTATAGGCAGGGAAGTGAGCACACTTGTGAACAGCAGGCTCGCAGCCGGTGAGTACGAAGCTCGTTTTGATGCCTCAAAATTTACTTCGGGTATTTATTTCTACAGGCTTTCAGCAAGCGGATTCACTTCGGTAAAAAGAATGGTACTCGTTAAATAATACGGCAGGATCCAAACAGTGAAATTCAGGTTCATATTAATATCACTTCTAACAGCGGCTGTTTTCTTTGCATGTGCTAAGGATGAACCGCCCGTTCCCGGCGATAGCGATATAGTATATGTTTGCAGCTCGAACTCCGCGAAGACTTATCATACACAGCGTGATTGCGGTCAGATGAAATCATGCAGCGCAGATGTGCTTGAAGTTACCCGCAGGAAAGCCCGGGAAAATGAAAGAATAGTTTGTATGACCTGCAAAAAGAGGGAAGATGAACAGAAACAAAAAGACAGTGTGAAATAATACTCAAAGTTTCGGGAATAAGGAAAAGCCGGCATATTTAGCCGGCTTTTTTCTTAGGGAGTGATGATTGAGCAGTATGATCCTGCAGTTTGATTTTGCAGTGTATTTAATGATGATTCAGAGCAGTTACGCCTGGCTTAATACTTCCTCCTGTTTAGGTATATTGTAATAAGCAGGTGTATTGTTTATAAAACTGTTTTTGATGTGACCAAGCATTATTGCCTGTATCTTATTCTCTTCAGATAGATTACTCAGTTTAGCCAGGTATTTATTATGTTTTTCCATAAACACCTTTGCTTCTTTGTAATTATCGGAGATACTGCAATTCTCGCTGAAGATCTTGCTGATCTTGATCAGATCTTTGTATGAATTTGCAGCCTTGGCTAGCTTTTCAGCATTGCTCAGGTAAGATGCCGCCTTTTCTGTATCTCTGAATTTGAGGTACAGTCTTGCCAGCCCTGTGTTGATGCGCAGGATATTCATCACATCATTGATATTCTGTGAGATCTCCAGCCCATCCATATAGAACTGCCTGCTGGTTTTATAGTCGTTAAGTTCAAAATAAAGTTCACCTAGCTCGCATAAAGTATGATCAACCGAACTCTTATCTCCTATTTCTTTGTAATACTTTAACGCGCGGTTGTAATATTTTATTGCCTCAGGGTAACATCTCATTTTGAGGTATGATTTTCCGAGGTTGCTGAATACCTGTGACTCTGCCTGGCGGTTGCCGTATTTTTTCATTATCAACATAGCTTCGCTGAGGTAAGTTATGGCATTCACGAAGTCAGACATATAGATGTAAGTTCTGCCGATATTGGCCAGTGTAAAGCTTTCATCTATCACATTTTTTTCAGCCTGGGTTTTCTTCAAAGCTTCGGTGAAGTACATCAATGCTTCATGATAACGCCCGGTTTCAAGGTAAACGATCCCGAGATTATTGTATAATGCATAGTGAGCATCTGTTCCGTTGCTTTTGCTAATGCTTAAGCTTTCAAGATAGTTGTTCAGGGCTGCTTTTAAATCACCGCTTTCCTGGTAGCATAAACCTGCATTTGTAAGCACTATTGCTTCAAATTTAAGGTCGCCAATTGATTGCAGTACAAATACGCACTCATCATAATATTCGATTGCCTTTGTAAAATTGCTCAGGTTGTAATATACATTTGCCAGTGCATTCAGAGTCCTGGATTCGCCCTTCTTATCGTTCAGGCGTTTGTACAGGCTCAATGCTTCCTGGAAATATTCAATTGAGGCTTCAAAATTTGATGACAGCCTGCATGATATACCGGCATTCAGATACGCTTTTGCCAGTCCTTTTGTGTAACCGAGCAGCTGGGCAATACTGATGGCTTCTTTGCTTACGCTAAGTGAGAGGTTATTGTTTTCTTTTCTCGCCTCTTCAGCCTGCTTGTTGAGCAGATCAACCTCTTCAAAGCTGTTTCTATCTATATTTTTTATGGAATCCATTTTCTTTTATAATAATAGAAGTTCTTTTGAATTGAGGTTATTTTACAAGTGTCATTTTTTTGATATCACGGTAACTGCCCGCTCTAAGCTCGTAAAAATATATACCTGAAGACAAATTGCTGCCCGTGAAGCTGAATGTGTAACTGCCTGCTGCGAGATACTGGTTTATCAGAACAGTGTTTTCACGGCCAAGCATATCATATACAACAAGCTTCACTTCCGAGGCTTCGGATAGGTCGAACTTTATGGTTGTCGAAGGATTGAACGGGTTCGGATAGTTCTGCTGAAGTTTGAAGCTCTGCGGAATATTGTTTTCTGTGATCAGCTCGCTTGACTCTCCCCAGTCCAGCATCAGGGTTGATATATAACACTGTGCAAGCGGGCCATCAATTATAAGCTGACTGAAACCTGTTATAAATACCTTATTGTTTGTGGAAACTGCAACATCCTTTGCTATATCGTTCGAGCTGCCTGTGAAGCTGTACCTGCTGGTCTGCGATTGTACTCCGTTCGAACCGTTGTATCTTACTGTTGCATAGTCATAGTTTGCCTGCGTTCCCCAGCTTTTACCCGTTACAACAATGCTCCTGGAGTTATCGCTGTTTTTAATTATCCCGATCGCTTCTGCACGGTCATCACCGTTTCCCGTACCATTGTAAGCAGAGGCCCAAAGCTGTGCTCCTGCTGCCGAGTACTTTATCGTTACGTAGTTAGTGTTCATATTCGCGTCGGTTGATTCACCGGAAATAAAAATAGATCCGTCGGTATCTACAACGATGCCCCATGCCTTATCTGTGGTGCCGCCTCCGCCTGCATAGGTTTTTGACCAAAGAAGCGTTCCGTTTGAATTATATTTTGCAGTGTAACAATCAGTATTATTTAATGAAACAGTTACATATCCTCCAATGTAAATATTATCGGTTTCATCTACAACTATTCCCCATGCCTTATCTTCTGAGCCGGCAGGGCCATTCACTGTTCTTGTCCACTCAGATATTCCTTCGCTGCTATATTTATAAATGGCAATATCAGTATAGCCGTTTGTTGCGGTTATATATCCGGTTACATATACGTTTCCGGCAGGACCCACTGCTATGGCAAGACCCTGTGCATCCTTGCCGCTTGAGCCCTCTTCTGTTGCCGACCATATCACATTGCCTTCCGGGCCGCATTTCCTGGTAAAGATGTTATTATATCCATCAATGTCTGTTGAGTAGCCCGTAATGTAAATAAATCCATCTACATCAACTGCAATTGCAAGCCCTCTATCCTGCAGGGGTGAATCAACAGCAGAATACTGGTTCACCCAGCGGAAGCTGCCGTCAGGCGAGTATTTCAGTATAACTATATCGTATGATTTCCCCGTGAACTGGGCGGTTCCAACAACATACACGTTTCCGTAGCTATCTACACAGATCCCGTTTCCTTCATCATTCAAGTTTGAAGTTCCATTGTAGCTTCTGGTCCATACGGTATCTCCTGTGGGAGTGTACTTTATGGTGACTATGTCATTCTGTGTTGTCAATTCGCTTGAGAACCCTGTAACATAGCTATAGCCGTTCGCGTCTGTAGTAACGGCATTGCCTTTTGCATTTGAAAAATTAACATCCCCGGGCAGGGAACCGTAATTGGATACCCACTGTGAGTATGTTAAACCGAAAGTGCAAAGCATCAGAATTGTAAAAATTAGCTTTTTCATTTGTATTTGATGGTTGATTTAGTAGTTTTATCCCTTTTTGTACTCTTTTTTGTTACAACAAAATTAGGAATTTAGGTCTTGGAAATTGGTCACAATTTACGTGACTGCATAATTATTACACTTTTCACGGTATCAAAAATTGCATTTCCGGCAAATAGATTACAATTTTAGCGTTAAATTCGTTGCGAAGAATATAGGTTATGAGGGTAGTATGGTAGTAGTAATTTCAGTTACTTTTTAGACGTATCACGGTATGTACTATCCGGATTTCAGAAAAATGTGTTATATTTGTAATGTTACAGAGACCAAAATTCTTCCATAATTTCCACAGAGCATTTTTCTAACTGAATGCTCTCAACCCAATTTTCTTCCTGATAGCAGAGTATTCATAACTTTAAATTCAGCCATTTTCGCATGGTTACGATCTAATCGTACTATTTCACGAAATTGTTGAAATCTTTGATAATTCACATGATATTAGGGAATTTCATACATTCTGTATTGGTTACAATACCGGTTATGTTTTTTGAAATTCGTGCTCTTAGTACTATTTTTGTGTTTATCAGTAATTTAATATTGATATTTTGAAGGGGTAATATTATGGAATCACTATTGAAAGAGATCCTGAACAAGAAAGGCTGCTCATTTGAGAAATACCTTACAAAAGTTCAGTATATCAAAAGTAAAGATGATATTCATGAACATATTTACCTTACACCTGTAATTACTCCGAAGCAGCGAAGGCTGCTGTTCATAACCAGGGAAGTAAATGGCAACTGGTTCAAAACAAACAGGGATGTTAGTGATATAGTTACTTATATCAGTTCAAACTTCAATTTTTGCGCTAAGGAAGACCTGTATATCTACCATATCTATATCGAGAACATTAACTTTGAGCAGTTCTATGTTATCGAAAGTATTGACGCGGGAAAATTAAAACGAATTCCTGTTGAAAAGCTGGATGAACTCTTGATCTGATTTTCTTGCCGATACCGCTCTGCCTCAATTACAAATATGGATCCCGGTCACTTTGCAGAATTTGTGGTGCCGGCCATTAGCCGGAGCGCTCAATGTATCTGGTTTATTTTCTCCATTATCCACTCCCTATAATGCAGTATCTTCGTTGCCCCAATCAATTTCACCAGCTTGCCCGCAAATACCGGGTCAGGTTTTAACTTCAGCTTCAGCAGCTTTTCCATTACCCTGTTAAATGCGGCAAATGAGCTCCTCTGAAAATATGTAATGACTGATTTGCCGGCAAGCATCGCACTGTTCCTGTTTAATTCTTCCCTTAAGCGCTCTATTTCACCAAGTTCATACAAACACACGAGCTTTTCTATTCTTATATCAAGCGATATAACACGAATATTTTTCGGGCATCGGCTGTATGTATCCAGCGCAGAAGAAAAATCCTTCCTGTGCATATGTATCTTGCCCTGCGAATACAGCCTGAGTGTTTCCCTGTTCTCGGGGGCCAGACTTCCTGTGTATGCGGAAATGAACTTCTCCGCACCGCGAACATCATCCAGCTTCAGCGCAGTAAGCACATACTCCCTGTACAGCATCGATGGCATGTATTCATTGCCTGCTTTTGTATATGCCGAGTGGCTGATTATTTTTGTCAGCAGGTCGTATATTTCTGCAACGAACTCCACCCGCCTGATATTAAGCTGCTGCACGCAATAAGAGTAAAGAAAGCTGAATACGGTGAACTTCGATATCTGCTCAAACACTTCAATGTTCTCAAGGAAATCCTTTTTTGCCCTGAAGTAAACCCTGTCATTTGTTTTTTTACCGCACAGGCGGTATATCTGCACCATAACCTTCATGTATGAAGCCAGCTTGTTCTTGCCAAGCTGCTTCACAAGCGCCTCAACATTAATGTTCTTCATATATGATTCCAGCGCCTTGATCGGCGTGCCGGAGATCTGGAAATTTTCAATATTCCTGATGCCGCAGTACATGGTCAACAGCCTGGTTATGATATAGATCAGGAATACTTCTATGTTCTGCTGCAGCATGCCATTGATTTCCGCGAACTTCTCCCGCTCTATCATTGATTGCCCCTTTATCATAAGCAGCTGGTCAACTTCGAAAAGCTGCCGCTCGCTTATCTTCTTCAGGTTTATCTCGCGGTTCAGAAGTTTACCCATAAGCAGGTCAAATGAATCATACGATTTCCGCTCCAACAGTATCTCTGTCAGCATCCGGTTGCGGGCTGTCAGATCTTTATTCATCCTTACGCTCAGCAGGAAATTCTCCGTCATGCGGTTAAGCTCTGAGAGCCTGGAAATTATCACACGGCTGTTATACTTTTTGCCGGGATAAAGCGCATTGTACATCGATTCCATTGTTAACGCGCTGTTTTTGAAATCCGGGTAGAACTTCAGCAGGTGTTCAACCAGCGGGATGTAATCCCTGCTTAAAAATGTTGAATCGGCTTTCATGTAGCGGTGATATCTTTTCAGCTCGATCGGCTGAATTGCGGTAAGCAGGTCAAAGATCCGTAGTTTTTTCATAATTTGCCCCGTAAAAAAGCTGGTTACAATTTAGCGGATAATAGCTTAAATAATGACATAATTCTAACTTAACTATAAGATAAATTGGTTACAATACCAAATTACGTTTTTGAATGCGGGGCAAAGCATTGTATTTTTGTAATTAACATTCGGCTGCAGTAATATGGGAAACGTAAAGAAAATTGGGATACAGAATTCCATCCTGGAAGAAATTCTGCGTAATAAGGAGTGTTCAACCGGAAAGTATCTTGCCCCAATGAGCTTTAGAGAATCCTCCGGATCAGAAATAAACTATTTTATCACTCCCGTTTCGACGCGATCCGGCTCGGATATACTTATTATTTCAAGGGTCATAAGGGGGAACTGGTATAAATCCATCTTGAAAGTCGGTGCAATTGTGGATGATATTAAGCAGCATTACAAAGTCCCTTCAGAACAATATACATTTATACTGCATGCTTTTTTTGAAGATGTTGAGCTTGAGAAGTTTTATGTTATTGATGTAATGGATAAATTTTCGCTGCTGAGGCTCAAAATGAATGAGCTTGAAGATCTGCTAACCTGAACATTTAATCCTGTAACTATAAAAAATGACCTTGCAATCATAACCCCTTAACCACCAAACCTTAACTACCAATCCTTCACATTTTCACGCATCACAGTCCAGACTTTCGCTTTCTGAAAGTTCACTTTTTTTCACTTTTTGAGCGCATCGAAATCCCGCCTGCGGCAGTATTTGATATTTGTTATTTACTATTTGGTATTTGATATTTGATTTCCGCTTCACCGTTTCATGTTTCAACCCCCGCTGCCGCCGGCGTTAGATCCTGCGGCAGCATTTTTTTTACGGGGCATCATTATCTTTCCCTGGCGCTGCAAATCACCCCCAGCTAACATCTTTTGCTTCTATTTTTCACTTTTTGAGCGCAGCGAAATCCCGTTCTACGGGATGCTTTTTGGCTTTTGCCTCAATCCCATTCCTGACTTTCGCTTTCTGAAAGTTCACTTTCTTGACTTTCGCCTTTTGAAAGTTTGCCTTTTCACTTTTGCCTTTTGCCTTAGCTCACAATGCTTTCCGCCAGATCCAAATCCTTCTCATGCTGCACCTTATGCGCCTTGTTCTGAAGCTTCACAATACCGAGCTTACTGAACAGCAGTATGATATAATATGTAATATCTATCTCGTACCACTTAACACCCATGTTTATGCTTGCCGGATTCCGGTGATGATCGTTGTGGTAACTCTCGCCGATGAAAAATATATCGAACGGGTATAGATTCGTTGATGTGTTCTTAAGCTTGAAGTTCCTGTAGCCTATTTTATGCCCGTACCAGTTCACTATTACCGCATGAACGGGATTCATGAGTATAGTTACCGGGAGCAGCAGGTACTGCCACCATGCGGTCGCGAAAACCACGTAGAACGCAATGTACGCCAGGATCCAAAGCACCTTAACCCAGCGTGAATCAGCCCAGCTATCGAACCACGGCCAATCAGGCACATCCTTCTTGAAGCGTTTTTCTATCTCGATATTTTCCCAGTAGCACTGGGTATAAACTTTGCGCGTATTTTCCATCATAGAAAACATGTTGCTGTGGTTAAGCGGCGAGTGCGGGTCCTTAGGCGTATCAGCGTACGCGTGATGCATCCTGTGCATTAGCGCGTAAGCACGCGGACTCATATACGTTGCGCCCTGTGTGATGAACGCAAATACATAAAAAAACCGCTCCCAGAACTTGTTCATCGTGAACGAGCGGTGCGCCGCGTAGCGGTGCTGGAGGAATGTTTGCGAAAATATTGAGGTGTACCACTGTACAATGAAAAAGATGATAATTACCATGCGGAAACTGCTGTTTTAATTTAATCTAAATAGCAAATTCAGAGATCCTAACAGGCAGTTTATCGATTATCTGCTATAGCAATAATCTGCGGGTTGAAGATTTAAGATGTGATATTACTGTTTAAACCTGAAATACTTGTTAATTGAGTAACTAAGTTACTGAGGAAATAGCTGATTTAAAAGATACGCCGTATTCCCTATATTCCTGTAACCGCCGGGAAGGGGTAAAGGTTCGGAGGTGGTTGAATAAACTGCTTGAGTGTGAGGTGTGAATAAAATTGCTACGAATTACTGGAATTCTAAGAATTGCAAAAAATGAAAATATTAAGGGAAAATTAACAGGAAGAACTATCTAAGCAGAAAAGCTAATAGAATATCTATAAACATTCAAAATTTTCCTTTAAATACATTTCCAATACCTTTAGAATAATCTTTATTGTATTGTTTGGCTGGAACATAACACATTGCAATTTCTGTATTTTGCAAAAAAGACTTATATAATGAAATCGCTGACAATTTAGGTCCTTGAGAAGTAGCGATAACATTATATCTCTTTATTTTGTTTAAAGCACTATTGATAGACTTAAAACCATGATCTTCTGAATATGCATCTAAATAAAAAGTTTTGACGGTTGTTTGACCTTTGCAAACATCTTTATGCAATTTAAAATTGTTTCTTGCATTATTATCAAACTGTTTACCCCTCTGAACTCCAAGTAGTACTACTTCAGGTTCATAATGATTAACTAGTTGACGTGTACGTTCTGTATCGAAACCAGTAATAATTAACAAAGCACTTTTTTTGGAAAATTTAGTTATCCCAGAGTGTTTGAATAAAAGTTGTGGAATATCAGGTTCACGGCTTAACCAAAACTCATTATAGTAATCTGGTTGATAATAGGTGTACGCAATATTTTTCTTCTTACTATTAAAGAAGGATAACAATGTCCAAATAGTCTCTCTTCTCATAGTTGTAATATCAAGGGTAACATTTTTTGACGTTATATCTTCATCGAAAAATTTTTCTTCTAATAATTTCCATCTTTTAGCTCGATCATTAGGCATTTTGATAAATTCAAAATTTATTTTTTTCTCGTTTATTATTTTCTTCACTTCACGGTAGTTTTTTTCTTTTAACTTATCTCGTCCTTCGTGTGAAAGTAAGAAGAAATTTTTGTAGGATGTTGTTGATAAATCTACCATTAGACCCCTAATAAATCTGTCTTCCCAACTAAGTACCGAAATTAAAGTTTTACCACTGGTTTTCATAAAATAGATTTCCTTGTTTTTTTAACTTAATAGTGTCTTTTTTTTCGGCCGGGAATTTTTTATTACTAAAAGCAGCATTATAAATATCCTTTGCTTTTATTGCTGCTCTATCATGTTGACCTTGCGGGTCCAATCCTCTTGAGGGCAATAATATCCTATTGGGTATATAAAAGATCTCTTTTCTTCCTTGATCTTTCGAACTTCCTAAACGAGTATATAATAATTGTGCTTTTTGAGAAATATCCAGCAGAGGCTGAATACTCTCCATTACCTTTGAATCTCTTTCCGATATAAAAAACTCAATTGCTCTGGGGAGACTTTTATGATGCAGTAATCGTTCTCTAAACAATATCATTAAATTATCAAATAACTGAAAAACCTGCTTTGCTTGTTTGGTAGAACAACCTTCTATTTCCTTATCAAGACCAACTTGTTGGAGTCTCACCCAGGCATCATTACTTTTGCTTAGGATAATTTTAGTCTGCGTGCTATGTGGTATCTTGTTAATTGTGTTATTTGTCGAATTAGACAATTCATAATCGTACATTGCAAAGCAAGGTTCCAGCAAATTTCTGACTACTCCAGTTGAAATATCAATTATAATGTCTAATCCAGAATAGGGTGGCAAATTAGCTTTTGGATCACGTCTTCTAAAGTATTCAGCTCTGCCATATTTATATACATAATAATATATCTGATTTTTGTCTTTATATTTTTTCTTTGCTTCATTAATAATAAATTTTTCGCTTTCTTTTAAACCTTTTGAAAAGCTTGGATTTATTGGGAAAAAGAACTCTGGAGAAGAATTGATATCTACTTTTTCAAGTCTCTTTTTTAATATTCTTTTTGCCATTTTTGAGTAATCAGATTTCTTGTTGTAAAAGTGTTTTTCCATTTCTATAGAAGTGAAATCATGCCCTTCTAAAATAGTGCCGCCATTTGAAGTAATTCGCTCCGGTCTATATACTTTCGAAACAGCAACTTTGAAACTAAAGTCGGTATGGTCCCGATATGAAATCCAGGAATTTAGACTTCTTGTTTGATATTTGTTTAAATCATGAGCATCATCCATCATTAAGCTGAAATGGGCATTTTTTAGTAATGGAATTTGTTTAAGATTCTTAATAAAAGGCAAAACTAATGATGAAAACGAAACTGCTTTTTTGTATATTCGATTTTTCCCAAGAGTATTAGATGTAATTTGAGTTTTTACTGATTCTTTCTCTGCAAATTTCAGAATTGATTCCAAAAAACTATATCTGCTTGGCAATTTAATGCTTAGCAAATATTCCATATCTAATTTCAAGGTCTTGTTTAACTTTAATTCACTTTCTCTAATTTCATTTATTTCTAATAATGATTGACATATTGAAGAAATGATTGATAAAACTAAATAGTGTTCTGATAAGATGTGGGCTTGGTAATCTTCATCTAATAACGAATATTCATTTTTTTCAAATAGCGGTGTCTTACATGGTACATGAATCCCAATGTTATCATATTCGAATTTCTTACCATCGTATTTTGCTTTGGCATATTGTACATTGACAGAATTATATCTTAAGGTCATAGTTTTACCTGTGCCTCTTTCTCCTATAAGGAAAATGTTTCTTGGAGATTGTAGAAATCTAGAATAATTGAAATCGGAAATG
The DNA here is from genome assembly GCA_014879675.1 of Ignavibacteria bacterium. Classification (GTDB taxonomy): domain Bacteria; phylum Bacteroidota; class Ignavibacteria; order Tepidaquicellales; family OLB5; genus OLB5. The sequence goes on along the minus strand of JACSRQ010000183.1, from coordinate 364 downwards.
TAATAATCTCAGAGTCAAGATTTATGAACAGGGAACATCACGAGCAACCACACGCAGTACGCAGCAATGGGACAACTCCTCCGCGCGTGGTCATCACCGGCATGGGTGCGCTGACCCCGCTGGGTCATACCGTCGCTGAGACCTGGCAGAGCCTGCTCGCCGGGCGCAGCGGTATCGCCTACATCAGCAAGTTTGATACCTCTGATCTGCGCGTGACCTTTGCCGGCGAGGTGCGCGGCTTCGACCCCGGCGCCTACATGGATCGCAAAGAAGCACGTCGGCTCGATCCGTGCATCCAATACGCGCTCGTTGCCGCACAGCAGGCAATCGCCGACGCTGCACTCGACCTGGCCGCCGAAGACCC
>JACSRQ010000203.1 GCA_014879675.1 Ignavibacteria bacterium | reverse complement strand
AGATGTGTATAAGAGACAGTGCCTGGATAGTTCCGCGCGAAATAAGCGAGGTTAGGCTTAACATGTTTACCTCTATAATAGAAGCGAAATATTCGCTCAGCCGTGCGTAGCCGTTTTGTGCAAGTGAAGCGGCAATGAATCTATCGAGGCTATCTTTACCCGCGCCGGCTAAATTAAGATAGAAATTTTCTTTTAGGGTGAACTGCACCGCTTCGGGGAATCTTTCGCGGTTGAGCAGGTAAACTTCGAAACCGCTTTTATCGCTTTCTTCTTTCTTCTTGTGGTTGGCGTGAATGCTGATATAAAGCTTCGCTTTATTTTCGTTAGCTATCCGTGAACGGTCTTTTACCGCGGAGTATTCATCAGTAGTGCGGCTGTAGATTATTCGTATACCCGGGTATTTCTCTTCGATCATCTTGCCCAGCTTCATCGACAAGGGAAGAACAATGTTCTTTTCCTGCACACCCGTTGCATCGCCAATGGTACCGGGATCTTTCCCGCCATGGCCGGCATCGATGTAAATAACATCAAGCCTGTTCTGTGAAAACAATGTCAAATGACAAAATCCAAATGCTAAAAGAAACAGCATGTGTTTCAATTTTAATATTGACATTTGAACTTTGACATTTGACATTAAGATTCTATCTGTAGTTTGTGAACTGTACTGCGAAATCAAGCTCAGCGCCTTTAACCAGTGCGATAGCATCCTGAAGCAGATCTTTATCTCTGCCGGATACGCGCACCTGTTCATCCTGTATAGCAGCCTGGACTTTGATCTTGGAATCTTTGATTATTTTGACAATGATCTTTGCGTTATCTTTGCTGATGCCCTGCATCACTTCGATCACCTGGCGCATCATTCCCCCGCCTGCTTCTTCCGCGGGCTTGTACTTCATTGATTTCAGGGGTATGCCGCGCTTCACGAACTTGTTCTGAAGCATATCAATAATTGCCTTCATCTTATAATCATCATCACCAAGTATGGTAATGTTTTTATCTTTCTGAGAGTATTCAATGGTGCTTTTAGAGCCCTTAAAGTCATACCGCGTCAGAATTTCTTTGCGGGTTTGGTTGATGGCGTTATCAATTTCCTGCCAGTCAATTTCCGAAACTATATCGAATGAGTAATTATCAGCCATGCTTATACCTCTCCTTTAAAAAGAAAATTTTCACAAATATAATAAATTAACTAAGAGCTTTCTTACCAATTGTGTATCCGCACTTAATGTTTTCAGTAAAGACTCCCTGTAAATTAAGCTTCATTAATTCCGCTCTAAGTTCTGTTTCGAAATCTGAAACTTTGTTTCCAAGTACCTTTTTTGAACATCGTGAAGTTGAATACAAGTAGCCTATTACTGAATCGACTGTACATTGATTAGAAATTTCAAACGATTCTTTAAGTGTATCGATAAAACCTTTATCTTCTAACAAGAGCGCATAATCCTTGAATTCTGTGATACTAAGAACAGGAGGCTGCGAAGTCCATTTATCAATTGTGTTGGAAACAAGTTTGTGCCAATTCTCACTTCCCCGCCAAATGGCATACATTCCAATAATTGCAGCATATGCGCCGGGTTTCAGCCACTTATTAGCCAAATCGAGCACTAAAGATTGATCAAGTCTGTGAAAAGCATCACCCATAGTTATAAGATCAACAGAATCAGGTTCTAAATCAAGTTCTTCGGCCCTGCCGACAAACCACTCAATATTTTTGAAACCCAGCTTCCGCGCTTCATCTTTACCAACACCTATCATGCCAGCATCACTATCTATGGCTATAACTTTGGTGTAATAGCGCGCTAAAGGGAAAGTCAATCTTCCGGGTCCGCAGGCGAGATCAAGCAAAACACCACTTTGCCCGGGCTTCACATTTTCAATCAAATTATCAATCAATATTTGCGGGTAGGGAACCCTGTAGCGCGAATAATACTCCGCTGTTCCTTCAAACGCATCCATTGGATAATTTGGCTTTAGATACTCCAAGAAGTTCATCTAATTATTGAAATATATTGTATTCAAGTTTATTTATTATCAAAAATTTTGGCATTCGTACTATCCGCCATTTTTTGAAAATACAATGTTCGCATCAAGGCCGCCGAGCTGCAAAATGGTATTCCATAGTTTCACAGGCACGGGCTGAACGGATAACCTGGGCTCGGTGAGTATTCTGGATTCAGCAAAACGTTTATCTGCCTTCATCTGCTCAAGCGTAACCGGATTCGGCAGCTTTCGTTTGGGCTTTATATCAAATACATAAAGCTTTGGATTCCCTGCTTTTGGATCAACATATGCATCAGTAGTGATCTCGCATATTCCGACAATTTGCTTTTCATCGCCTGTGTGATAAATGAAAGCTACATCGCCCTTACGCGCGGTCTTGATCTGGAACAATCCGCCCGGACTTGTAACGCCATCCCATACAGCTTTTTTATCAAGCTCAAGG
>JACSRQ010000015.1 GCA_014879675.1 Ignavibacteria bacterium | reverse complement strand
GATGTGTATAAGAGACAGGCCTTATCGCTTGATAGGGGAAAGAACTGCCCCAGCCTATAGCCGGTAAACCATCCTTCAAGCATTCCGCGGAAAGTCACCGCAAGATCGCATGATGCATCCCTGATTATCATGTCCGGATCATTCAGAAGCCTCATATCACCATAAATTTTCTCCGATGCCAGCCGGTAGTTGAAGCTGTGCGTAAGCTGTACAACTCTTCCGCGTCCATAGAATGCAGTGCCGGTTCTGCCGTTTGGGAAGATAGTTTTCAATGCGCCCGGATTGTTCTTTCTGTAATATTCGTAAAGCGCGGCTATCCGTTTTGCGTCGGGTTTGATCCAGTAGCCTTCAACCACGGGAGCAAATGTGTCGTTTGATTCATGCATCGAAGTTGCAAGAATATAGGCCAACCATCTTAGACTTTTCATTTCAGGGTCGGACTCAAATGCATCTGTAATTGTAAAAATATTCTGTTTCTTCTGTTCACTCAGCGTTTTGCCGAATGCCCGTTTGTATTCAGCTAGAAAAAATTCTTTATTTATTCTTTCCATTGTATTATATTTTTAAAAGGCTGCCCCGGCAGGCTGAGGTGATAGAAGTAAAACAGGAGGTATGTTACGCAGTATGAGTTTTTTTAGAATAGGGCAAAATGAATTTATCATTTGCTTTAATAAGAGATGATATTGCCCGCCGGGAACAGCTATATTTTTTTTGCAATTAACAATTGACAATGAACAATTAAGAGCTTAAGTTAGTCGCTACCAGCTTTAACTATCATCTGTCAACTGTAAACTTTCAATTATCAACTGTTTTATTTGCTATTTGCTATTTGTTATTTGTTATTTGGTATTTGAATTTAGCTATTTGCTATTTGAAACCTTGTCTTTTGCTTCGCTCACAAACTTAAATCCCGAAGCAATTACAAGTATTCCTGAAATACCCCTAACCCATGCTTCAGCAGCATCGGGCAGGAAATCAATTATCGTAGGGGTTTGATTTATAGCTAGTGCGATCAGCATTATCGATCCCCAAATTGTTGTGCGCCAATCCGCACCGAATATTTCTGCCAAAAATTTTGACATAAGTGTTTTCTCTTTCTTTTATATGATTGCTGAAATACTTTTCTGATATTTTTATGCTATAGATGAAATGCTCACTGATTTACTTTATAACAAACAGGGCCAGTATTTGCCGGATTGTTTCCACGATGGAAGCGATCCATGCTATAAATCCGGCAGGATCCTTCACCTTTTTGAAGTCATTGATATGCCTGTTAATTCTTTCGCTGTACTTATTTACCTGCTCTATCCAGTACAGAAGCCGCTCTTCAGCGAAGCCTGTATTTGTACCTGCGGGTGAGGGGAGAGTACCTTGAGCTACCTTCTGCCAGTAGTCCCTTTTCTTTTCTGCCCTTGCCAGCCCCAGCAGGTCTGTTTCGCGGTGAATGTTGAGTGATAGGTTTTCCATTTTTTTACCTTTCTGTGTTTATTTTTCATTTATGAATTTATCCGAGCTTAACAGCTCGCGGAGCTTGTGATCGCGATGGTTGGCATAGCCGTTTGAGAGACTTTTCTCCAGCGCATAATCCGCTGCCCGGAGCTTATACTCCACAAGCGTCATTCGCTTTACCAGCTTCCTTACGCTTGATAAGATCAGTCCGGCTACCATAAGAAGCAGCCATTTTGCGGATTCAGATACTATTGGATTACTTATAATCTCCATTGCTTAACTCCTTTCTCTATCTCACAATGTTTTATTATGTGCCGGGCGGAAACCATTTAAGGTCCGGCTCAAGGTTATTGGTTTTGAATACCAATACCGGAAGCCGGTGCGCCTTTGCCTTGATGCCGCCTTTGTTCAATCCAAGCTCAAGAGTTTCGTTCGCAAGTATCACATCGAACTCCCTCCACGGCGCATCGGCGCGGGGCATCAGGACCAGACGCCAGCCCGCTTTGGAGGCATCGAAGATAGTTTTAACTGTGTTATACAGCCCATCACCCGTGATGTACTCATTGTAATTAAGGGTGAATGTAATTGTGTAGCCCAGGATCTTCTGGCGTGTGGTGATCACCGGCTCTGCGGCATTAAGCCCTATTAGCTCGTGAGAGATCTTTCTAAGCTGGTATGACTCCACAAGCCCCGCGCTGTTGGTTATAGGCAGTTCAAGCACATAACTTGGCTCTTCCGGATTCCGCGGGTCGTACAGCTTTACTATTGGGTGTGAATATCCGTTTATTATTGACATGTTATTATTATATGCAGAGTTTAATGTTGAATCTTGAAACCCCAAACATTATTTTTGAATAAATAAATTGTTCTGGCAGTTAAATTTTTAAGTCATACTGAAATCCTACTACACTATTTATATGAAAAACTTACCTTTGATCCTTGCTTCATTAATGCTTGTACTTCTTTTCGCCTGCGGCAGTGATACTGCTACGAATCAAACCCCCGGCACCGGCGAAGAAGTAATCAGGTCCGGAGGGGGCGCTG
>JACSRQ010000180.1 GCA_014879675.1 Ignavibacteria bacterium | reverse complement strand
CACCTCCCCCGCCACCGCCGGCTGGTGGAATGAACATGAATTCAGGAGGCAGCGCAGGCACAAACGCAATTATTGCACTTGTTGCCGGTATTTTATCTTACATATTCTGTCCTTTTATCCTCGGTATTGTTGCATGGATAATGGGTAAAGGAGAATTAAGCAAGATTGACCGCAATGAATCATCAGAAGCGGGCCGCGGCATGGCAAAAATAGGTATGTGGCTTGGTATTGTGAACGTGATCCTTTCAGTACTTTTCGGACTTGTTTACGTACTGATAATAGTTCTTGCAATTGCAACAAGCAATTAAGTTATAAAACATTCAGATTAAGGCAGCTAATGGGCTGCCTTAATTGTTTAACTTTTCACCAGCCGGTATAAATGGATCTCAAACTAAAAAAAATTGATAAGTCGCTTAACAATCCGCTGCCGGCGTATGCTACTGAGCATGCGGCCGGAATGGATATAACTTCTGCAGGAGTTGATGATATAGTTCTTGAACCAGGCACTACAGGGCTGATTCCAACTAACCTGATACTTGAAGTTCCTATAGGATATGAAGCGCAGATCAGACCCAGAAGCGGCCTCGCACTGAAGCATAATATCGGCATCATAAACTCACCCGGCACCATTGATGCTGATTACAGGGGTGAGCTGAAGATTCTGCTTACAAATTTCGGCAAAAAGCCATTTACAGTAAAATTTGGCGAGCGTATAGCGCAAATGATAATCAGCAAAGTCGAAAAAGCCGAACTGGTAATATCTGAGGATCTTAGTGATACAACACGCAGCTCCGGCGGATTTGGGCATACAGGAAAATGAAACTTTAGAAGTAATGAACGTATTTAATATATATTGACTGAAAACAAAGATAGCAATTACAAGATACACGAGATAATTATCTCGGTAACTGCATTTGCTCTTTTTGGAGTATTATTCTCAGTTACGCAGCTTTTCCACAATCCCTTTATAGTTTTCGGGGTTATACTTTTTGTACTCTTCCCCTTTCGTAAAAGCAGGCTCGTAAAGATAATTCTTTCACTCTCGGCTATCGTGTTCACGCTCTGGTTCCTGCACTCTATATCAAACCTGCTGGCTCCATTCCTTGTTGCGCTGATAATTTCTTATGCGCTGAATCCCCTGGTTGAGAAAATGACTCGCGGGAGGATAACCCGGACATGGGCAAGCGCAATAATCCTGGTAGCTTTCCTTCTAATAGCAGCAACAGCTATACTTTTACTGGCACCTCCAATTGCTGCTCAATTTTCGGAACTCATAAGATCGCTGCCGCAGGCACTTAGAGACCTGCAGCACTGGATAAATACCGCACTGATACCTAAGCTGAATTCACTTGGCATACCTACAGAGGATATGCAAAACAAGCTCTCGCAGGAATTGCCTGCCAAGCTTGAGAACCTGCTTAATACGCTGCTAAGCGGACTTTCAGGGTTGTTTGTGGGACTATCGGTTGTGCTTACGCAAGTTGTGAACCTGATATTGATACCATTCCTGACTTTTTACATAATGAAGGATTTTGATAATCTGAAGGGGCTGATCAAAGATATTTTCCCGAGCAAGAGCAGGAGCACTGCAACAAAATATTACCGTCAAATTGACAGCTTGCTGGGAAGTTTCATAAGGGGTCAATTAATTGTTTCTGTTATTCACGGAATTGTTGTTTACATTTTCCTTTCAATTTTGGGAGTCAAGTTCGCGATATTCCTGGGTGCGCTTGGAATACTGCTTAATATCATTCCATACTTCGGCTTACTTGTTGAGATCACTCTTGCAGTGGTCGTATCACTTTTCAGCGGCGACCCCGGATTCCAGATCCCGCTTGTAATTATTATCTACCTGCTGCAAAACCTGCTTGAGACTTCATTCATAATCCCAAAAGTAGTTGGTGACAGGATAGGACTTCACCCTGCATTGCTGATACTTTCGTTGTTTGTATTCTCTTATTTCTTTGGATTCATAGGGATGCTGATCGCTCTTCCAACAATGTCTATCATAATTATGTTCTTCAAGGAGTGGCTTACTAACAAAGAGAAGAAGGAAGCAGCAGTAAAAGCATCATAATCCCTGCAGGATTTTCTGTGCAGACTGGTTCAATGTTTGGAACATATACCCCTTCGGTTCAGTATCCGTTTTCCTTTTAATTTCATTCTTTGCTGCATCCGGATTATTCCTGATAGCCAGCTCAAACTGCCCTTTGTTGAACAGCGCTGTGTAGGGATGCATAACCTTGTACTCATTCCGTGCAATAACATCCGCAAACTTCGGAATATCCTTCACAAAGAGCATTGATTTATCATCCCAGAACACAAGCTTCCAGTTTTTATTAGTACTGAAATAGCTGGTAACAAGTCTTTTCAGGTCATTTGGCCTGCGGATAAGGTCAGGGTCGAGATACACAATGTAATCCACTCCCCTCTCATCCAGTTTCTTTTCAAATCCCGGCTGCATTACCATTATTGAATTATACTCATTAAATATTTCATCGTTCAGGTTCCTGCTATCGATAAAATTCTTTTCGCCGGGGAAATTCCACACCATATATCCGCCTGTACCGAAATGATTATAAGGAGTACCGGAAATTTTATTTTCCCTGATGAAATCGAACATCTGCACGGGAATGAAATCGCTGTTAATTCCCCAGCCATAAACCCTGTAATACTGCAGCTTCTCATAGATCGCATTTGAAGGCACTTGTGATATAACATAGATAATGAAGATCCCCAATGCGCCCTTTAGAATATTTCCATTAAAGAAATTCCTGAATTTGATATCTTTAACTGAAGTGATAATGTAATTGATACTTACAATAATGAAAAATGCCATTATCATTTCGTAATCAACCGTGAACCTGATGGCTCTCACAGAGTAAATTGCGAAACCGACAAGCATCAAAGCAAAATAAATATCCTTCTTTTTGAACGCATAATACAGAACAATTATACCTGAAAAAAGGAATAACTTGTATAGTGTGATTATGAATCCAAAATCCATTTTTGAAGAGAGCGGGCTCTGCCATTCGTTCACCGATTCAAGCATCTTCATCTTGGTATGTGAATACGCATAAACAAAAGTGCTGAATCCATGCGGATTGACAAGCAGCATCAAGGCGCTTACCGCCGAAATTATCCATAAATTTCTCAGCTCTGTCTTTGTGAGCGCCTTAATTTCAGGGGAGGTTAGCGAAGATGGTTTCAGATAAATTATGGTTTCAGATATGGTGTAGATGAATAGTATCAATCCCCCTGCCAATACACCCATATGAGAATTTGCCCAGATGAGGAATATCAGGGGAATGAAATACAGCCGCTTTGCATACTTTTCTCTATCGATATACTTATAACTTAGAAGTATGTGAAGCAGAATTATGAAAAAGATGTATGTTATAATATGCGGACGCGGCGAGAGCCTATCCATAATAGCGGTAAGAAGCACCAGGAGCATTGCTATGCTCAAAAAAGAATTTACTTTAAATTTCCGGAGCAGCATGTACATCAGGAAAAAGATAAAACAGAAAGCCAGCGACCTGAATACCAAAATTGCATCATATCCGCCGATATTATATAAGCCGTACGAAAGTACATCCCAGCCCCATTCAAACGGGATCCATTCCTGCCCTGAGGTTACATGTCCGAAAACATCCTTATCGGGCACAACTTTGTTCTCTACAACATATCTTCCTGTTGCCAAATGCCAGAACAGGTCATCATCGCCTGATATCTTATATGATGAGGCGAGGAATACCAGAACCAGGAAAATTCCCAGCAATCCGAATGAGACATATACATTTTCGTTAACAGCAGCAGGCTGTTTTTGGTTGGTGCTCTTTACTTTATTCTTAGCCAATTTTAGTTTCCTTTAAATACGGGTTTTCTCTTTTCAAGGAATGAGTTCACGCCTTCCCTGTAATCATTTGAATTTCCGGCAATATTCTGCATTTCAGCTTCACGGTCAAGAATTTCATCCAAAGAAGCCGAATACGAATTATTCAGAAGCTGCTTGATCATTCCCAAAGCACCTGTGGGCATCTTCGCGAATTTACGGCTGTATTTATCCAGTGCAGCTTTGAGCACATCGCCGGATTGGACGCATACGTTAACCAGTCCAAGACTCTTAGCTTCACTGCCTGTAATCCGCTCTGCCAGCGAACACATTTGGAATGCTTTCGTGAGTCCCACGATACGCGGCAGCGTGAAAGAAGAACCTGAATCCGGCACCAAACCTACATTAATGAATACTTCTATAAGTTGTGCGGACTCAACAGTGATCCTGAAATCACACGCTAAAGCGAGCGAGAGACCGGCACCTGCAGCAACACCATTTATACCGCATATTACAGGCTTTGGTAATCCCAAGATTTGCCTTATCAGCGGATTGTATTTCGTTTCTATAGCTTCCTTAAATGACTTCTTCTCGTTTTCAAAATCTTTCAGATCCTGCCCTGAGCAGAATCCTTTTCCCGCTCCGGTAAGAACAACGCACCTTACCTCAGGTGCTTCAGCTTCTTTGAAAGCTTCCTGCAGTTCCATCAGCATTTCGGTGTTGAACGCATTCAATGAATCAGGCCTGTTTAATGTTATGCGGAGTATCCCGTCTTTGTTTTCTTTAAGTATTGAGCTCATTTGGTAAACTTTTTATTTTTTAATAATATGAATATATAAACCTGTAGTTGTAAATCATTTTATTATTCGCATCGTAATATTCCTCCAAAAGCCTGTTGCCGGATTTATCGTACTTAATAACCACATCGCTTGTTTTAGATTTGCCTTCAAGGGATTCAATGCGAATAATTCTGACAGAATTCTCCTTATCGTAAGAATATTTTTTGCTTACGAAGGAATCGGGACCTAATATCAGGTATGAACTTTCCGGCTTGCCTTCGGCAGTATAAGTGAATGTCTCAGTCTTAGAGCTTCCGTTTGCTACAATAGTTCTTTTTTCCAGGATCCTATATTGATCATCATACTTATAATTGTAACTGTTTTCAGCCGCTTTCTTTTCAAGCGGATCGCACTTATTCTGAATTTTTTGCTTTACCAGATTGTTATAGCTGTCATAAATATAGGTCTCTGTTATCTTACAATCATTAATGATGTCTTTCTGTACTGATTCTATAAGCCTTGATAGGTCATCGTAATCGTAAGAATAACTCCGTACCCGCTTATTCTGAATAAATACTTCTTCATCGGTTAAATTGTAAAGCTCATCATATTTCAAGTATGTCCTTACCGGTACAGCACCTGAAGAATCGATCAGCTCTGTCAGCAGCTTATTCTTATTGTATATATAATTCACTTTACGGATAACAAACTCTCCCCTGCCATCAAATGTAGTATCATTCCTGGAAAATTCTGAAAGTATATACCCATCCGAATCATAAGCAGTGACTCTTAAAGTATCTTCTTTGCCGTTATTCTGAAATATTTCTATCGAACTCTTTATCTTAGCATCCTTTACGATCTTTACATTATCATTGATGCGCACAAAATCCTTAATAACGCGCGGGTACTCGGCCTGCGCAAAAACAACGAATTTTACACAAAAGAGGGCTAAAAATATCCTCAGAATATGGTACTTTCTCTTCAATTAAGCTATCTGAACTTTAGTAAACCGCAATCTAATAACAAAAAAGCAAAAAAAATATGAATATTCTAAACATTTAATAATTCAATAAAATATGGTAACTTTGGAAATATGCAAACATCACAACTGGTTAAGAAACCATATATAAAGCTGAGGAAGCTTTTCAGGCCAAAGAAAAAGGCAGCCGGACTCCCTCCCGGAACCGCTGTATATACCGGAGACAATACTCAAAAGGATAAAGTTGTTATTAACCTGCTGGATTATAGCGGCAACCTGGTTAATGAAAGGGAGATAACCGATCCGAACGAATGCAGAACATATGTTAACAATGATACAATTAGCTGGATAGATGTTGAAGGAATTCACGATGTAGCTATGGTGCAGAAGATCAGTGAATCGGTTAATCTGCACCCGTTGGTTATAGAAGATATACTGAATGTTGACCAGCGTGCAAAGATGGAAGAGTTCGACGGCTATATTTACCTGGTTCTTAAGATGTTTCATTTAAAGAAGAACGATGAAATTGTTCCGGAACAGGTTAGTATTATACTCAGCAAAAACTATGTAGTAACATTCCAGGAAGGTATAGAAGGTGATACTTTTCAGGAAATACGGACACGCATAAGGAGCAATAAAGGCATCATTAACAAGATGACCTCTGATTACCTTGTTTACTCTATAATTGATTCTATTATTGATTCGTACTTCACAATTCTGGAAGTATTTGGTGACCGAATCGAAAAGCTTGAAGAAGAGCTGGTGAACAATCCTGAAAAGCGCACGCTAACAGATATCTACAGGATAAAGCGCGAGATGTTGTACATCAGGAAGTCTGTTTGGCCGCTTAGAGAAGCCATCAGCAGGCTTGAACGGGGAGAATCAGAACTTGTTACAAGAAATACACACCTGTACCTGAGGGATGTTTATGACCATACCATCAATGTGCTCGATACGATCGAAACCTATAGGGATATGTTATCCGGTATGATCGATATTTATCTTTCGAGCATCAGCAACAGGCTGAATGAAACAATGAAATACCTGGCACTGATCTCTACAATTTTTATTCCAATGACATTTATAGCAAGCATCTACGGCATGAATTTTGATTTCATGCCTGAGTTGAAATGGATAGGCGGCTACCCGTTCGCGCTGGGTGTTATGGGATTGGTCGGGCTGAGCTTTCTTATCTATTTTAAACTGAAAAAATGGGTATAACCGGATCGTTAGCATTATTATGAATACATCACCAAAATACTTTATAGATCCCGATATCAGGAAAGCAGAAACACTTCCATCCGCATTCTACAGGAGTGATACGGTATATGAAGAACTGAAGAAAAAGATATTTGCCCGCTCTTGGCAGCTGATTTGCGATACGGATAAAATAAAGATACCCGGAACGATTTACCCGTTCACAATGCTGGAAGGCTATTTGAATGAGCCGCTGCTGCTAACACGTGACCTTGAAGATAAAGTTCACTGTCTATCAAACGTGTGCACACACCGCGGCAATATTCTTGTTGAAAGTTCTGATGTGGTAAATAACATGAAATGCCGCTACCACGGCAGGAGGTTTGAGCTAAATGGCTGCTTCCGCAGCATGCCGGAGTGTGAAGATGCGCTGAGCTTTCCCCGGCCCGAAGACAACCTTTCCAGTGTTCCTTTTGAAATTTGGAATAAGTTCATTTTTGCCTCAATTGCTCCAAAACTAGCCCATCAAAGTGTGTTTAAAGCGGTTTCTAATAGCCTGGAAGGCGTCAATGCGGGAGAAATGACCTATGAGCCCACCAGGAGCCGTGATTACCTTGTGAGGTGCAACTGGGCGCTTTACGTTGAAAATTATCTGGAAGGTTTCCACATACCTTATGTTCACAGCTCACTGAATGAAGTCATTGATTACGGCGCGTACACAACCGAATTGTATGATCACAGCAGCCTGCAGCTTGGAATTGCCAAACCCGGGGAAGAGTGTTTCAGTATGAATGAAGTATCCCCGTATTATGGCAGCGAAATTGCCGCATTTTATTGGTGGATATTCCCAAACTTAATGCTGAATTTTTATCCCTGGGGATTATCAATTAATATAATCAGGCCGCTTGCCAAAGATCTGACCAAGGTATCATTCTTAACTTATGTGAGCGATAACACAAAACTTGATAAAGGTGCCGGTGCGGGATTGGATAGAGTTGAACGCGAAGATGAAGCCATTGTTGAAATGGTTCAGCGGGGAATGCAATCAAGTTTCTATTCCACCGGCAGGTATTCACCCAAACGCGAGCAGGGAGTGCACCATTTCCACAGGCTTATCGCCCAATACCTGAACAATGAATAAATTTGAAAATGTAGTAATCTTCGGCGCATCGCAGGGTATTGGAAAAGCACTGGCTATGGAGTACATTTCTGCAGGCAGCAAATTAGTAATTCTCTCAAGGAATGCAGCGCAAACAAAACTGCTGAGCGAAGAAATAACTGCCGATGGCGGCGAGTGTTACCATCAAACATGTGATATTACTTCAACAGAAAGCGTCAAATCGGGAATCATTTTTGCTTCTGAAAAGTTAGGTAAAATTGACCTGGTAATAATTAATTCCGGTGTTGGCGGACCTAACTGGATGGAGAGTTTTTCAAGCAAACAGTTTGGGGATACTTTTGAAGTAAATACATTCGGCATAGCGCATGTGCTGGAGTATATTATTCCCTTTATGATTAAACAGGGATATGGCACGATTGCCGGCGTAACCTCTCTTGCGGATGTGCGGGGTTATGGCGGCTCATCCAGTTACTCGGCTAGCAAAGCCGCAGCCTCTATTTTGCTTGAAGCTGCCAGGGTTGAGCTGAAGGACAAGAACATCAAGGTGATTACGGTCCGTCCCGGATTTGTTAAAACCGCGATGACGGATAAGAATGAATTCAAAATGCCCCTTTTGCTGCAGCCAAATGAAGCTGCAAAAAAGATCGCAAATGGAATTGCCAAAGGCAGAACAATTGTTCAGTTCCCTTTTCCAATTGTGTGGGCTACGAGGATAATTAAATTTCTGCCTAATTGGATATATGATTGGGGAATGAGCAAGGCAAGGCCCAGAAAAGACAAGTAATACTCATTAATAAATTGCAAGTATCCCCTTAAAAAGTTAATTTTACGGAATTTAATTTCACAAATGCAGGAGTTTTTACAATACAAAATCGCAGAGCTTGGAAGCGTAAATATATCTGTCTATAATCTGTTTATGGCAGTTATATTGCTGCTTGCAACCTGGCTGCTGCTTTTCTTCACAAAAAGGCTCATATACCGAGTTGATAAGTTTGACGAAGGCAAGAAATATGCTCTCTACAGGCTGAGCAAATACATCTTGCTTGTCATTTCAATTGTGCTTATTCTGAAAGTTTTCGGAGTTGATGTAACGGTATTTGTGGCAGGCTCTGCAGCGCTGCTTGTTGGTCTTGGCCTGGGTATACAAAGTCTTTTTAATGATTTCATTTCAGGTATAGAAATTCTGCTGGAAGGTACAATTGAAGTAAATGATATAGTTGAGATAGATGGTATTGTTGCCAAAGTGCGCGAAATAGGATTGAGGACCAGCTATGTTGAAACAAGCGACGGGATATACGTTTTTGTACCTAATTCTATACTTACTTCTCATAAACTGATAAATTATACACATGAGAAAGCAGAATCAAGGTTTCATGTTTCTGTAGGAGTTTCATATAATGCCGATATTGAGCTTTGCAAAAAGATCATGATAAAATGCGCTGAAGAAAATCCTCTTAGTATCAAAGAACCGCGTCCTTACGTAAGGCTTAAAGAGTTTGGCGATTCATCCGTAATTCTTGATGTATTATTTTGGTCAAGGGATATATTCATTATTGACGACATTAAGAGTGAGATCAGGCAGGAAATATTCAAAGAGTTTGGAAAGCATAACATTGAAATACCTTTCCCGCAGCGTACACTGCATTTTGATAAAACAGCGATTTTCAATGCTGAAAGCACAAAGTGAAATAGTTCTAGAAGCCGGTTATTTCTGCTCCCGCCTTCATGATGTTTTCCTGCTTACCTTCAATTGTATCAGAAATTCCGATTATTACATTTTCGAGCTCAGCATTTGTAACCGTTGAGCCATCGCAAATTAGTGAATTCACAATTTTTGAATCTTTTACTGTAACACCATCAGCAATCGTAACATTCGGACCGATCTCGGAATTCTGTATAGTGCAGTTCACACCTATATAAACCGGCTGACGAAGCTTTGTATTTACAAACTCATGCTCATTTTCCTCAAGATGGTCACGGTTTAGGATATATGTATTCGTGTTCAGCAATGTTTCGGGTTTTCCGCAATCGAACCAGTTCTGTATCTCAAAGGGTATCATCTTCTCCCCTTCTTCTACCATCTTCATCAGTGCATCTGTAAGCTGGTATTCATTTTTAGTCCTTATATTATTATCCATAAGGTGTTCAATTGCGCGGAAAAGATGTGCTCCGTTTTTGATGAAGTACAATCCGGCGATCGCGCTTTTGCTATCAGTAACTCCGGGTGCTGGCTTTTCGATAAGCCTGGTAATAAACCCGTTTTCCGATTCAACTATCCCGAACCTGGATACATCTTCAACATCCTTGTAACCGATAGCTGAGTAATTATTTGAAATGAAGCTATCGAGGTCAAATTCAAATATTGTATCACCAAGAATTATGATCACCGGTTCATCGCCAACAAACTCCGCTCCGTGATACACGGCATGTCCGAGCCCCAGCATTTCTTTCTGTTCGATAAACTCAAATTTAACGGGAGAACTTTTGTATGCTTTGTTTACCGCTTCAACTATCATCTCGCCGAGGTAGCCAATGATCAGCACAACAGTATCGATCCTGCCATTACTGATGATCTCATCGATCAAGTGAAAAAGCATGGGTTTTCCGGCAACATTTACCAGAACTTTTGGCACTGAGTTGGTAATCGGCTGTAATCTTGTGCCTATTCCGGCAACGGGTATGATAGCTTTCAATGAATTTTATTGTTATTTTTTATTTGCACAGATGTTTATGTATTTAATTTTTGATTCAGTAGCACAGACATTCCTGTCTGTGCTTAATAAAAAGCTGAATAAAACGAATAGTAAACAAGGTGCTTAGAGTTGTTCTGAATGTCTGTTCTACTTGCTAATTCTTAGTACCTTCCATTATTCACAGACAGGTCACGAAGTGCTCTTCTCTATGTCTGTGCTACTAATAATTATTTGTGCTATTCATTATACACAGACAAGAATGTCTGTGCTACTATTTCGCCTGATTAGCCACGGTCTTTAGACCGTGGAAACAAATCACAAAATCTCGGGGCTTTAGCCCCAATTTCATCGTCCACAGACAAGTCACGAAGTGTTCCTTTAAATGTCTGTGCCAATATTAATCATTAGTACCATTCACTATTCACAGACAGGAATGTCTGTGCTACTATTAATTATTTGAACTATTCATTATACACAGACAAGAATGTCTGTGCTACTATCAAATTTTGTTCTTCATAATGTCTGTGCTACTACTTCCATCAAGTTCATTACAAATACTTATCTATCACTCCAGGCAAGGCAGCAACAGCTTCATTTATCTTGGTAACATCCTTACCACCTGCTGTTGCGAGATGAGGCTTACCCCCACCTCCTCCTCCAAGGATTTTAGCAATATCACCGGCGATCTTTCCTGCGCTAAGCTTCTTTTCTTTCACCAAATCATCGCTTACTACAGCACACAGGGCAACTTTGCCTTCTATAACGGAATACAACAATCCAACCCCGCTGCCGATCTTCTCGCGAAGCTTATCACCAATTTCCTTGAGCTCATCCATAGTATCAACATCAAACTTAGCTGTTACAAGCCTGAATCCGCCATGCATTGCCGGATTCTTCAATAATTCATCAATTCCGCCGCTGGCCTGCTTAACTTTCTGCCTTGCCAGCTCTTTTTCGAGCTGCTTCTTCTCTTCCTGGAACTTAGCTTTCAATTCATGAAGCGAGCTTATGGTCGAATCCTGATACTTCAGCAGCGTGCGCTGCAGTTCTGCATCCCTGAAATCTGCCCGGTCAAAATCCTTTTTGAACTCAGTCATAGCATGCAGGAAATTTTTTGCATACTTTTCCGGCAGTTCACTGCTGAGCTTTTCAATTTCGGTAACGCGCTCTGTGATGTAATCAAGTATTCCCTCACCTGTACGTGCGAAAATTCTGCGTGTACCTGCGGAGATGCTCTCTTCCCTGGTTATTTTGAAGAGGCCGATATCGGATGTAGCTTTTACATGCGTGCCACCGCAGAACTCAACACTGAACTTATCATCGATAAACACAACGCGAACAATTTCTCCATATTTATCACCAAAAAATTTCTTCACATGCGGAATTTCATTGGCTTTTTCTATCGGCAATTCTTCAGCATACACTGCGATATTTTCTTTTATCTTATCGTTTACGATCTGCTCGATATCATCTATTTCCTCAGGCTTGAGCTTGTGGAAGTGGGGGAAATCGAATCTGAGCACTTTATCATCAAGATATGAGCCCATTTGCTTTATGTGTGAACCAAGCACCCTTCGAAGCGCCTCATGCATAATGTGGGTTGCCGAGTGATTGCGCTCGATGGATCTCCTCCTCGGCATATTCAACTTTGCAATCGCTTCGGTTGGTGTGTTCACGAAATCTATATGCGGTATTTCAATAATGTGCTTTGTGTTAACATTCTGCACGGGATATTCTTTGCCTTCTATTACAAGCAAACCTTCATCATTAACCTGCCCGCCTGATGCCTTGTAAAATGGGTTATTGTTTAGCAGGATTCCTGTACCATTATCATACCTGTTCTGGTAGCCGAGAATCTTAGTATAGACTGTATCATCTTCAATATATGGATTGTATACAAGGTCATCTTCGATCTTCTTCAGGTCATCATATTCATTCTGCTCGATTGTATCAAGTATCTTATCAACACGTGAGAGTCCGCGTGCTATCTCCATTTTTTCATTGAACGAAGCCATATCAAGTCCGTAACCTATTTCCCTTGCCATCAGCTCGGTGAGATCAACTGGGAATCCATAGGTATCATGAAGCTTAAACGCCACTTCGCCGCTAAAGGTATCTTCTTTAGCTGCCTTCATTCTTTCGACTTCTTCATTAAAGAGTGCAATTCCTTTATCAAGCGTAATATTAAAGCTCTCTTCTTCACCTTTTATTACTTCTTTGATGAATTCCCTCTTTTCAACTATTTCAGGAAAAACATGCCCCATTGTTTCGACAAGAGTATCGACCAGTTTGTATATGAATGGAGAGCGCATATCGAGATTCCTGCCATAACGAGCTGCACGCCTTAGAACGCGGCGGAGTACATATCCTCTGCCTTCGTTCGAAGGAATAGCTCCATCGGCAATAGCAAAAGTAAGTGTGCGAACGTGATCGGCAATAACATTCATCGGTGCT
Source organism: Ignavibacteria bacterium (assembly GCA_014879675.1). GTDB lineage: Bacteria > Bacteroidota > Ignavibacteria > Tepidaquicellales > OLB5 > OLB5. The sequence goes on along the minus strand of JACSRQ010000180.1, from coordinate 1,054 downwards.
TCAAACCTGCCGGAATATTCTTTGCCTGTAATTTGAATAAGTTCATTAATTACCGGAAGGAAAACATCAGTGAGATAGTTCGAAGTCTTATTTTGCAAAACGCGAACCATACGTTCGAATCCCATACCAGTATCAACATGCCTTTGAGGAAGGTCATGCAGCTTGCCCTCTTTATCCCTGTTGTACTGAATGAACACAAGGTTCCATATTTCCATCACATCGGGATTATCAGCATTAACATCTGCCGGGCTGCAGCCTGCTTCTGTGAAATCATAATGTATTTCGGAGCAGGGACCGCATGGACCGGTATCGCCCATTTCCCAAAAATTATCTTTTTCATCAAACTTCAGTATGTGGCTGTGATCAATATCGGTTTCGCTTTTCCAAAGCTCCATTGCTTCGTCATCATCGCGAAATACGGTAACCCACAGGCGTTTTTTATCGAGCTTCCATACGCCGGTCAAAAGCTCCCATGCCCATTGAATGGCTTCTTTCTTGTAATAATCACCAAACGACCAGTTGCCAAGCATTTCAAAAAACGTATGGTGGTAGCCGTCATGACCAACTTCTTCGAGATCGTTATGCTTGCCGCTTACACGGATGCATTTTTGTGTATCAGCGCAGCGTTTGTAATCGCGGCTGCCTGTGCCGAGGAAAACATCCTTAAACTGGTTCATCCCCGCGTTGGTGAAAAGCAATGTAGGGTCATCGTACGGGAAAACCGCTGCCGAAGGCACAATTTTGTGCTGTTTTGAGGCAAAGAAGTCGAGGAAATCTTGCCGTATTTCTGTAGATTTTTTCAATTTATATAGTTTAAGATACAAATTTAGCAAAGGAATTGTTAATATTAAATGATTTTATTAAAACCTCTTTCATTAACGAGTCGGGAAGCAATTCCCGACTCCACTGCGTGAATCCTATCGGCGTGAAAAAAACTATAAATATAGGTACTATTTCGTAGCTTGAAGGACTGTTAATATAATGTTATATTTGTTGATAATATCGCGGGGTGGAGCAGCTGGTAGCTCGTCGGGCTCATAACCCGAAGGTCGGA
>JACSRQ010000153.1 GCA_014879675.1 Ignavibacteria bacterium | reverse complement strand
CCTATAATTAATGGCAAAAGGTTACTTTAAAAACGTTATATTTTGGGGCTATTTTGAGCTATTTACCCCTATACCCTTCTAATTTCATTGCAAGAAATCTCAATTTTGAGTAATTTTGTAAATTACAACAAATTAAATCCAACCGAATGAGCAAAGGCTTAAACATTCTGTATTGTACAAGCGAGGTTATGCCCTACAGCAAAACCGGAGGCTTGGCTGATGTTTCAAACTCTTTACCTCAGGAACTGAACGCTGCAGGACACGCTGTAAGGATAATTACTCCAAAGTATGGCTCCCTTGACGAAAGACGGCTGCGCATCTATGAAATAAAAAGGCTCACCAATATTGAAGTTCCGGTTGGAGATAAGATAGCCATCTGTAACATTAAATCTTCATTTATTGTATCTCCTAAGGGAAAAGTACAGGTATTCCTTATCGAAAACGAAGAGTATTTCGGCAAGTCCAGTCCCTATGTTGATGCAAAATCTGGTAAAGATTACGCAGATAACGATGAACGTTTCATTTTTTTCAACCGCGCAGTTGTTCAGGTTCTGGGCCTTCTTGGCTGGCAGCCTGATGTTATTCACTGTAATGACTGGCAGACCGGACTCATCCCTGCATACATAAAAACAATATACGCTAAAGACCAGCTTCTTCAGAATGTGAAGAGCATTTTTACCATACATAATATAGCTTTCCAGGGGCTGTTCCCGCATTCATCATTCTTAAAAAGCGGGCTGCCTGAAAGCATTTACAACGAAGAAGGTGTTGAGTACTACGATAAGTTCAGCTTCCTCAAAGCAGGGCTGATGTACAGCGATGGTATAACTACTGTGAGCGAAAACTACGCGAAGGAAATTGCCACCACTCATGAATACGGAATGGGCTTCGAAGGAATTCTGAAAAAAAGGAAAAAAGATCTTTACGGAATTTTAAATGGTGTTGATTACACCGTATGGAATCCCGAACGCGACAGCATAATTCCATTCAGATATACATCCAAAGAGCTTCCGCTGAAGCGCGAAGATAAAAAAGCGCTCTGCAAGCATTTCGACCTTGAGTATAACGCTGAAACACCGATGATCGGTATCATCTCAAGGCTCTCTGACCAGAAGGGATTTGATATAATCCAGAAGGCAATGCCTGACCTGATGAAGGAAGATGTTCAGTTCGTACTGCTGGGCTCGGGTGATAAAGCCTACCAGAAGTTCTTTGAAGGGGTTAAGAAAAAATATCCTAAAAAAGTCGGCGTTCATTTCGGATTTTCGGAAGAGCTAGCTCATTTGATAGAAGCAGGAAGCGACATGTTCCTCATGCCTTCAAAGTATGAGCCTTGCGGCCTGAACCAGATGTACAGCTTAAAATACGGCACCATACCTATAGTAAGGGCTACCGGCGGATTGGCTGATACGATCACCGAGTATAAGAACGGCAAAGGCAACGGATTTGTTTTTGAAAAATACGATGCTGCCGAGCTTATGAAAACCATCAAACGTGCGCTTAAACTTTATACTAACCGCGAGGAATGGATAAAGCTGATAAGGCTGGCAATGGGATGTGATTATTCATGGGAAGTATCTGCCAAGAAATATGTTGACCTCTACAGGTCTATAATGAAAAAAGGATAGCTGCGGCAAGTTGTTATGCCGTTAGAAAAGTAAAATTAAGAGCGGACAGTCAGTAATGCCTGTCCTGCTTTTTTTAGTAGATAACATATCCAGAGATAAAATTAACAGATTCAGAAATAGAATTAACAGATCCAGAAATTCAATTCGCGGATTCAAACAATTAACCTGATATAGATTTGAATAAAGCGCTGTTCCTCGATAGAGACGGAACAATACTCAAGGAAATACCCGGTGAAACACCTGAAACTTTGGGTTACCTTGTACGTGTTAAGGATGTTGAGCTGATTGATGGCTCTGCCGATGCCATTGCAGCGGCAAAAAAACTTGGATATAAGATCATCATCATAACAAACCAATCGGCAGTTGCCCGCGGCTGGCTCACCATTGAAGAGCTCGATAAGATCAACAGCAGGATGTATAGCCTGCTTGCAAGCTCAAACCCCGATGCCAAAATAGACGCCCTTTATTTTTCGCCATACCACAAAGAAGGAACAATAGAAGAGTATTCAATTGAGCATATCTCGCGCAAACCCGATATAGGTATGATACTTGATGCAAAGAGGGATTTTGATATCGATTTAATTGGTTCATATATGATAGGTGACGCAGTGAGTGATATGAAATGCGGCGAAAAAGCGGGATTGGTCAACATCCTGGTCGAAACCGGGTATGGAAAAATGGCAAAGCGGAAATGTCTTGATGAAAAACTAAAAATTGACTTTATTGCATCAAATTTGAAAGAAGCCGTAGAATTTATTCAAAAAAACGCAGAAAATCGCTAAAAATCGAATCTGTTTGATAAGATTCTGAGAATATTAAAATTTCCGAAAATTTAGAATTTAGATGAACAGCAAAAAATTTAATGCAGCTCTCGCTTCAATGTTCGTAATAGCTTCTCTTGCAATCTACACAATCGGCTGCGCAGATGACCCTTCAAGCCTCGGGCTTAATTTTATTCCCCCCGGCGAAACAACCGGTGTGAGGATATTCGATTCCTTTATTGATACATTGCCGATCACTTCAGAGAACAGGATCTATTATGTAAATACCTCCGGCTCAACAAACCTGATGGTTGGCAAAACAGGCGCGTATGAATCAAAGGGCCTGCTTAAGTTTACCAACCTGATCGATACATTTGATAACTCAACGGTGGTTTCTGCTACCCTTAAAATGAGCTACAAGAACTACTACTTCCCTTCAACAATGGCAGATTCACTCGCGCAAATCTCATTCGATGTTAACAAAATTGAACAATCACTCGATTTCAGCACGATGACGTATGATTCCGTAAATTCATCAACATTCGGAACAACTTCGCAGGGCAATTATACAGGTATCCCAACTGCAGATTCACAGGAAGTGACAATCAGCCTCAACACCACTATGGTTAACGATTGGCTGAAAGTAGCTGCAGATACATCATACTCTGTTAAAAATTACGGGATTGTGCTTACGCCGAATAATTCATCGGCGGCAATTAAAGGATTTTATGCAGCGGCAACAGGTGTTGATGATAAAGACAGGCCGGAGCTTGAGATCATAGTTACAAAGAACGGCGTTACCGATACTTTTTCAACAATAAGCAATGGAACGATATCGCTCTCGAAAACTGACTTTACACCAAGCAGCGAAACATTTAACCTTCAGGCGGGAGTAAGTTATGTGCAGGTCATGAAATTTGACCTCAGCCGCATGCCCCAAACTGCAACTATAAATGATGTCCAGATCTTCTTTTCGATAGATTCGCTTAACTCGGTAATTTCGGGGCAAACAACAAAGGCAATATATTCACAGTATATAAACGACTCCGCAGGATTAAAAACAGATATTACAACGTTTGAAGGCGGGCCTTCGGGCAGCGGCCAGTATATGATGCGAATGGTAAGGGCCGGAGTTTCATCGCCCTTCCAGAGATGGCTGCTTGGTCAGACCAACTACGGCTTAATGCTGTTTGCAGGCGGACAGGCTTTAAACCTCGATAGGTATGTGCTTTACAAAGAAACTGCATCAGACCCGGCAAAACGGCCGCGAGTAATAATTAAATATACACCCAGAGTAATTCCATGATAAATACCCGCAGCATAATCAGGCTCTCAATTTTAGCATTACTGTTCACGGCTTCCGGCGTATTTTCGCAGGTGGATAAAAACGGCGGCTCAATATATTCCCTGTTCGGACTGGGCGACCTGAGTTATTCTTCCGGCAACCGCACTGATGCGATGGGAATTATGGGTATAGCCCTGTACGGCGACTATACCAATTCCAATAACCCCGCAGCGTGGACAAGGATACCTACAACAATTTTTACTACCAAGTTCAACCTTGAGAACATTAAATCAACCGATGGGCTCAATACTTCGAAAAGAACTTACGGCAATTTTGAAGGATTTGATCTTTCAATTCCACTCAACAAGGGCAACGGCTGGATATTTAACCTTGGCGTGAACAATTACAGTGTTGTAAATTACGACGCTTATTTTGACGGCACGGTTGACGGCGAATCATACAGGCAAACATACAGCGGCAACGGCGGGCTATATAAGTTCAACCTTGGCTTCTCTTACATAATATTCAAACAATTCAGCTTTGGCGCACAGTTCAATTACGCTTTTGGTAATATAAATAAATCGGTTGCGATAGATTTTGCAAACACCTCGCTGTTTGATACAAAAAATGTATCCGCAAATACTATTTCCGGATTTTATTTCAATACCGGGCTTATATTCCACGGCTTTGGGAAGTTATTAAAAAATAAAAAACTTGATAACTTTACTCTCGGCGCATTTGTTACCACTCCAACAGAGTTTAACTCTAACCTAAACGGCAGATTCAACAGGTCTGCTTCAAATACAGATTCCGTGAACATTTCAGAAGGAAAGCTGAAAGTGCCGCTTGCATTCGGCGTAGGTATTGCGAACACATTCAACGACAAGCTTGTTGTTGCAGCCGATGTTTATTACCAGAAATGGGATGACTTCAAATATTACGGCACTCACCCAATTGAGATAAAGAACAGCCTGAAAGTGGGAGCGGGGCTTGAGTACACACCTTCGAAAAAGATCGAAGATCCGTACATAAGCAGGATATCATACAGAGTTGGCGGCAGTTATATTCAGGATTACCTGAAACTGAATGGTGAAAATATAAACGCCATAAGTATCGGTGCGGGTTTATCACTTCCAATTGGCAGCTATAACTCGCTTGATCTGTACGCAAAGTATTTCATGAGAGGTAAGGATTCAAACGGCCTGATAAAAGATGACATCTTCAGGTTTGGCGCATCGGTTAAGATCGGTGAGCTTTGGTTCCTGCGTCCATCTGATGAATTTTAAATAATAAATCCAAAAATAAACGAGGTTTATACACCCCGGTCAAAACAAACTGAACTACAATGTCTAACTTACAGGACTTCGATCCCCAAATATACAGTGCAATAAGGCACGAGCTTGAAAGACAAAACGATAAACTTGAGATGATCGCTTCCGAGAACTTTACAAGTATCCCGGTTATGCAGGCAATGGGCTCCGTAATGACGAATAAATACGCTGAAGGATATCCCGGCAAAAGATATTACGGCGGATGTGAATATGTTGATATTGCCGAAAATGTTGCAAGAGACCGCGCTAAAGAGCTTTTTGGCGCAGAGTACTCAAATGTTCAGCCGCACTCAGGCTCACAGGCAAACATGGCTGTATATTTTGTGCTCGTAAAACCGGGTGATAAAGTCATGGGAATGGATCTTTCACACGGCGGGCATTTAACACACGGTTCACCGGTGAATTTTTCAGGTAAGTTATACAACTTCACGCAGTATGGAATTAATCCCGATACCGAAATGCTTGATTATGATATGATAGAGCAGGTCGCGTTAAAGGAAATGCCGAAAATGATCACAGTAGGCGCAAGCGCATACTCAAGGAATATTGATTACAAACGTTTCAGGGATATCGCAGATAAAGTTAACGCTTTCCTGCTGGCTGATATAGCCCATCCCGCGGGTCTGATAGCAAAAGGGCTGCTGAATAACCCCGTGCCTCATTGCCACGTGGTTACAACAACCACACATAAGACTCTTCGCGGCCCAAGGGGCGGAATGATACTTATGGGAACAGATTTCGAAAATCCGTTCGGGCTGAAAGCTCCGAAATCAGGCAGAACTAAAATGATGAGTGAGCTTATTGATTCAATGGTTATCCCGGGCATCCAGGGCGGCCCGCTGATGCATGTTATTGCGGCCAAGGCAGTTGCATTCAAAGAAGCGCTTGAAGGCGACTTCACCAAATATGCAGAACAGGTTATTAAAAACGCGCAGGCGCTTTCTAACAAGCTGACAAGTTATGGTTTCAAGATTATTTCAGGCGGAACAGATAACCACCTGATGCTGATAGATCTTCGTAATAAAAATATTACAGGTAAAGCCGCGCAGGAATCTCTTGACGCAATAGGCATTACCTGCAATAAAAATTCAGTTCCGTTTGATGACAAGAGCCCGATGATAACAAGCGGCATAAGGCTTGGCTCTCCTGCATTAACAACGCGCGGCATGAAGGAAAAAGAAATGGAGATCATTGCGGGAATGATAAATGATGTCATTACATTACCCGATAGCGATGATGTTAAAAAGGATACCAGGAAAAAGATTGACGATATAACGGCGGAGTTCCCGCTGTATCCCGAGCTGTTTACATGGTAAAATGCCCGCAGCCTGATTAAATTTTTAAATTAAAAAGAAATTCGCCGTAAATGATATTGCCGTATATTGATATTCCGGAACCCAAACAAATAGAAAAGACAGCCGGTAAGAACCTCAGCAGTACTTTCAGCCCGGATCAGTCTACTGGCAGTATTACGAATGATACTTTCCTGTATGGCGGCGGAATGATCGATCATCCTGTACTGGATTTCCAGTTTGCCGCGAATCCACATATCAACATTAATGCAGCTGATAGTATTGCTAATAGTATTATAGAACGAACAGAAGCTGATATGATCAAAGGAAATTTTGAAGAGAAATATGTCATGATCAGCGAAAAAATAGAAAAAGAGCGGTTCGCCAGGGAGTTACTGGCCGGTAACGGTTAATTTATGTCTGAAGAAACCGGGATGCCGGAAACTGGCGGTGTAGCTGAGATGAGCTTCTGGGAACACCTGGAAGAGCTGAGATGGCGTTTAATAAAAGCTGTAATTGGTGTTGCTGCAGGCGGTATTGTTGCGGCTATATTCATCGATTATATCATGAACGATTTCCTGCTTTCACCTGCCGCCAAAACTATTCCGCCGCTTGTGCTGATAAATCTTAAGCCGTACGGACAGCTTGTACTCTATTTCGAGGTTATTCTGGTTTGCGGTGTGATACTCAGCATTCCTAACCTGTTCTACCAGTTTTGGAAATTCATTGAGCCAGGCCTTCTTCCCGGCGAAAGAAGATACATTTCTTCAATAGTAATATTCTCTTCCCTGTGTTTCCTGGCAGGCATATCATTTGCTTATTTTGTTATGCTGCCAACAGCATTGGGATTTTTCGCGGAGTTCGGAACAGAAGCAATTACAAACACAATTGCCGTTGATGAATATTTCAGCTTTGTGATCTCGGTTATGCTGGCAGCCGGTGTTGTTTTTGAGCTGCCAATGGTTTCATTCTTCTTATCAAAGCTTGGAATCCTTACTCCAAAATTCATGAGAAGGTACAGGAAACATGCTGTAATAATTATCCTTATCCTGGCGGGAATATTAACACCCAGCCCCGATATCACAAGCCAGCTTCTGCTGGGTATTCCGCTTGTTATACTTTACGAGATCAGTATTATAATTTCAAAACTCTCGCAGCCCAAAAAGTCAGATTAATGGACCTGGACCTTAAGAAAATTTCGGAACCCGTTGAAAAAGAGCTTGATGAATTCAAGTCGCACTTCCGTGAGGCGATAAGATCAAAAGTTGCGCTTGTCGATCTTATCAGCAAGTATATACTGCGGCAAAAAGGCAAGAAGATAAGGCCGATACTTGTGATGCTCTCGGCAAAGCTCTGCGGAGAGGTTAACACCCGCTCATTTACTGCTGCCACATTGGTTGAAATGCTGCATACAGCAACACTTATCCATGATGATGTTGTTGATGACGCCAAAACCCGCAGGGGGCTGGCTTCAATAAACGCGGTGTGGAAGAACAAGATAGCCGTGCTGATGGGCGATTACATGCTTTCACGCGGTTTGCTGCTTGCGCTTGAAAACGATGAATGCGGATTTCTGAAGATAACTTCCCGCGCGGTAAAACGTATGAGCGAAGGCGAACTGCTGCAGATACAGAAGAACCGCAAGCTGGAAGTTGACGAAGAAACATATTTCAGGATAATTTCAGATAAGACAGCTTCACTCATTACCGCATGCTGCGAGCTTGGCGCGGCAAGTACATCGAAGGATAAGAACGAGATCGCGCTATTAAGCGAGTTCGGCGAGAATATCGGCATTGCTTTCCAGCTAAGGGATGATGTGCTTGATTATATTGGCAAGAAGAAAATTATGGGCAAATCATCGGGCTCTGACCTGAAGGAAAAGAAGTTTACACTGCCGCTGATACACTCGCTTAACAGCGCCACCAAAAAAGAAGCGAAAGAAATTGTAAGCGTTGTAAAGAACGGTACTTTTTCAAAAAGCCGGTCAATTGTTATGGATTTTATCAAAGAGCATAACGGCATTGAATACACAGTTCAAAAAACCGCAGAATACTGCAGCGTAGCGAAATCTAAAATTAAAGATTTCAAACCTTCCGAAACCAAAGATACCATGGAGAAGTTTGTCGACTTCATAGCCGGAAGGATAAGCTAGTAACCCGTCTTTTCATTTAATTTCAGTAAACAATATGTCACAAAAAATTGCAGCAATAATAGGGAGGCCAAACGTTGGCAAATCGTCGCTTTTTAACCGGCTTACCGGCAAAAAAACCGCGATAGTCCACGATATGCCCGGCGTTACCCGTGACAGAAATTACGGCGAAGCTGAATGGAACGGTAAGAAATTTTTCTTAATCGATACCGGCGGCTACGTGCCCGGAAGCAAGGATAAATTCGAAGCCGCAATTCGCGAGCAGGTTAAAATATCGATCGATGAAGCTGATGTGATCCTTTTCGTAGTTGATGCCAAAAGCGGGCTTACTCCGCTTGATCTTGAGATCGCAAAGCTGCTGCGCAAAGAAGCTAACCGCGAAGATAACAAACACAAAGCTGTAATTCTGGTTTGCAATAAGGTTGATTCCAAAAAGGATGAGGCAAACAGGGCGGAATTCCTCAGGCTTGGTCTCGGTGACCCGATGGAAGTATCGGCGCTGGTCGGCAGAAGCTCCGGCGACCTGCTGGATAGAATTACCGACGGTATCTCGGCAGAATTAAATGAAGAAGAGAACCTTACTGTTAAGCTTGCAATAATAGGCAGGCCTAATGCAGGTAAATCCTCCATTTCGAACGCGCTTACACAATCAAACCGTAACATCGTAACTGATATACCCGGTACCACTAGGGATTCCATCGATACCATCATAAAATACCACGGTCAGGATATTACTTTAATTGATACCGCAGGCTTGCGCAAGAAGAGCCGCATCAAGCGCGCGGAGAGCCTTGAATATTTTTCGGCACTGCGTACACACAGGGCAATGGAAAGATGTGATGTTGCAGTTATAGTAATTGATGGTACCACTATTGTAACCAAACTTTCAAAGTATATCGATCCTGCCATGGCGATATTTAAACTCAGCAAAGAAGATGTGGAGATCATTGCGAAAGCCGCTGAGCTTAAAAAAGGCATTATGATTGTAATTAACAAGTGGGATCTGATCGAAAAAGACAGCAAAACCGCAAAGATATTTGAAGATAAAGTAAAAGAACACCTTAAGACATTTGATTACATGCCGTTTATCTTTACATCGGCTATCACGAAGCAGCGTATATCGAAAATTATGGATCTCGCTATCGAAGTGTATAATGAAAGAAGCAAGGAAGTGAAAACCAGCGAGCTGAACGCGAAGCTCGGTCCATACATTAAAGCATTCCCACCGAGATCAAAAACGCATAAAGAGATAAAGCTGAATTATATTACTCAGCTTCAGAAATCACCCCCGGTGATCGGATTTTTCTCAAATCTGCCGAACGAGATCGAGGTAAATTATAAACGGTTTCTTGAGCATAAGATAAGGGATGAGTTTGGATTTATCGGCGTCCCGCTCACACTTGCATTCAAAGCCAAGCATAAAGACCGCCGCGAGTAGATCAACAATAACAGTTTACCCGCGGCATTTTAACATTTTATCCAGTAACAGTAGCACAGACATTCCTGTCTGTGATTAATAAACTCAAACAAAACCAGTAGCACAGACATTCTTGTCTGTGTTGATAAAACATCAACGAAACTACTAGCACAGACATTCCTATCTGTGACTAATTAAAATCAACAATCACTCAATTTCATCATTAAAATACCACCCTATGTAGTTCCATGTATCTTCTGTTAATCCGGCCTTTATTGGATTATTAAGCATATACTGTACTTTTTCTATATACTCTTTCTCGTCACGCAGAATCCTATCAAATGATTCATCCTGCCATACACTGCCTTTGGTACCCCTTTTATGGTTTAGCTTATTTGCACTAACGCCCTTCATTCCCTTCAAGATCCTTGACAGCGTAAAGCCTTCGGCTGGTCTGAATATAGCATGAACATGAGTATTCATAACAACTGCAGCATGCAAAGTGTAAAACTTATTTTTTCCTTCAACTAAGTGTTCTTTGACAAGGATTATCTCATCATCATTCAACACTCCAGTAAGCACATCAAATGTCACGAAGTAAACAGAACCGGGCAATTCCCAGTGGGGCAGATTTCTTTTTGTTATTTTGAGCATGGGTGTTATTTAAAGATTTTGAATATTTTTTTTTGCAGCAGTTTGGAATTTTAAGGTATTATTTAAAGTACATTTTTCACAGACAGGTCACGGAGTGAATTCTAAATATTTGTGTTACTAATCACGTAGTACTCATATAAATGTGTGCTACTAAAAAGAAATCATATGTACACAGACAGGAATGTCTGTGCTACTAATCACGGAGTACTCTTCTAAATGTCTGTGCTACTAAAAGCTAGTTTAGAAGCATGATACACAGACAAGAATGTCTGTGCTACTAATTACGGAGCTCTTCTAAATGTCTGTGCTACTAAGAAACAAAAGTAGTAAGCCCGCAAACTTCTCATTGTATCACTATTTCGCGGTCGATTTCGTCATCGTTATCGGCGCCGGCGCGGGTCGGGAATTCAGCACACAATATATCACCAATCCTTTTTATTAGCGCAATAACTCCTGCGGCATAATGCCCTTCGCGGAACTCTTCCTTAAGCTTCACTTCAATTTCATTCCAAACGCTGTCATTGATCTTCCTGTAAATACCTTCATCGGCAATAATATCAAAATATCTTTCTTCAAACAACAGGAACACAAGAACTCCTGTGCGCTCTTTGGTTGCTACAACGCCAAGCGAATTGAAATCCTTCATAGCAAGCTCATGGTTTGTATAAAGCTTTTCGAGTAGTGACTTTTTATTCCTGAAGCTGAGCACGATCTCCCCCACAGTGCTACGCTCCACCTCATCGGCAGCCGCCTGTATATCCTTCAGCTCATCTTCTGAAAAATATTTATTTATCCACTCTTTGCTTTTGCTCATCCTTAAAGAAATTTTACTTCCTTGCTTTGATTTTGTCTGTTATTTGCTATTTGTTATTTGGTATTTACACTTTGTTGTCTGTTATTTGCTCTTTGCTATTTGCTATTTGAAAAGAGCTACCATGACCCGCTTGAGCCGCCACCGCCAAATGAACCGCCGCCGCCGGAGAATCCGCCGCCGCTCCATGAACTTCCGCTACCGGATGACCAGCCGGAGCCGCTGCCGCCTGTCCACCACCAATTGCTGTTCTTGCGGCCCTTACCGCCGAATAATCTGGACATTATGGGCAATACAAATATGAAGATGAATATAATTGCCACGATGAATATCGGGAAAGGAATGCAGCAAATTTTTGGACCCTCGCCACTGTTCTTATCTTCATCTTCTGCGGTGTACTCGCCTTTAGTAGCTTTCATTATGGCATCAACGCCGGCGTTTATTCCGCCGTAGAAACTGCCCTTTTTAAACTGTGGTGTAATCTCATTCCTTATGATCTGGCTGCTGAGCGCATCCGTGAGCGCACCTTCGAGTCCGTAGCCTACTTCTATCCTCAGCTTCCTGTCATCCTTAGCAATATAAAGCAGAACACCGTTATCTTTACCTTTTCTGCCAATGCCGTTTTGCTCTGCAATCTCGTATGACCTGTCTTCAACAGAATTACCGTTAAGCGAGGCTTCCATCCACACAACTATTTGCGTTGAGGTTTCCTTATCAAATGCTGCAAGTTTGGTTTCAAGATCTTTCAGCTGGGAAGATGTAAGAGTTCCGGTTTTATCGGTAACATAGGTGGTTACCTGTATATCTTTTGGCACCGATCTTGATCTCTGCGAGCTGAGGCTCCCGCTGAAAACGAACAGTAAACTAAAGACAAGAAGATATCTAAAATAGTAACCCATATTTCCAAATTTATCAGTATTGGCTAAATATAAAAACATAATAAAAAAGCCCCGTAATTTACGGGGCTGAAATTGCTTCAGAAAACCGGCTAATACTCGTCCATGCTCTTGATTTCCAAGTCTTCTATCTTATACTTATATATTGAGTTTACAAAGAGTACTGCTATTTTAAGGTTATTTATCAGCGGAATATTATAATCAATCGCTTTGCGGCGCATTATATAGCCATCGCGCATTGATTTATGTTCATGCTTCATCGATTGTGTGTTTATTACCAGGTCGAACTGTTTCTTTTCGAGCATGGTCAATATGTTGGGATTCTTCTTCTCGTTGATCTTATATACCAGTCTAGACTTCACCTTGTACTCTTTCAGGGTATTATGTGTATTTGTGGTCGCATAAATTGTGAAGCCCATTTCATTGAGTTTTCTTGCGCTGTCTAAAAACTCAACCTTATCTTCAATATCACCAAGAGTTACGAGAATATTCTTTTTCGGCAGGCGGAAACCCGTTGAAAGCAGTGATTTCAGGAATGCTTCTTCCATGGATTCACCGAAACATGCAACCTCGCCCGTTGAAGACATTTCCACGCCTAATATCGGGTCCGCACCGCTCAATCTCGAAAACGAGAACTGCGGGGCTTTCACCACAATATGGTCAAGGTCAAGCGTTTTGTAATCGCCGTGAATATCATGACCCAAAATAGACCGTACAGCAAAATCAATAAAATTATAATTTGTTGCCTTGGAAATAAACGGGAATGAACGGCTTGCGCGCAGGTTACACTCAATTACCTTCACCCTGTTTTCCTTTGCAAGAAACTGTATGTTAAACGGTCCCGTAATTTTGAGCTCTTTAACAATAGCTTTGGTGATACGTTTCACTTGGTGAACTGTTTCAAAATAAAGCTTTTGCGGCGGGATGGCAAGTGTTGCATCACCTGAATGAACTCCGGCATTTTCCACATGCTCGGATATTGCGTATATTATCAGCTCACCATTTTGGCCAACGCCATCAATTTCAATTTCCTTTGCACCTTCTTCAAACTTCGATATAACCACGGGGAAATCTTTTGATATCTGCGCATGCTCTTTGATATATTCCTGCAGTGAGCGGTCATTGTTGCAAACCTTCATTGCAGTGCCTGAAAGCACATAAGACGGCCTTATCAGAACCGGGTAGCCTATTTTGTTTGAAAATTTCTTCGCCTGTTTTAGGTCGGCAAGCTCCTGCCAAACAGGCTGATCGATCTCGAGCCTGTCGAGGATCGATGAGAATTTATTCCTGTCCTCACATTTATCTATTGAGTGCGGTGAAGTACCCAGTATCCATACATTATTTTCATGAAGCTTCAGCGCAAGGTTATTGGGTATCTGTCCGCCCATCGCAATAATCACACCAAGCGGTTTTTCGAACTCATAAATATCCAGCACTCTTTCGAGGCTAAGCTCTTCAAAATACAGCTTGTCGCAGATATCATAATCAGTGCTCACGGTTTCGGGATTGTAATTTACCATCACTACTTTATACCCCAATTTCTTGAGATACTTAGCCGTTGTTACGCAGCACCAGTCAAACTCAACCGATGAGCCAATTTTATACGGACCCGAGCCAAGCACCATGATCTTCTTTTCATCACGCTCCGGAGTTTCTTCTATATCAGATACATTGCCATGATAAGTTGAGTACAGGTAATTGGTTTCTGCGGGATATTCGGCTGCGAGTGTATCTATCTGCTTGAACACAGGCATTACACCCAGCGATTTCCTGATATTTCTGATCTCATCTTCATCGCTTCCTGCAAGCACACCGATCTGTTTATCAGAGTAGCCAAGCTGTTTAGCTTCAAGCAGGAAATCGGCGGTAATTTCTTCTTTGGAAATCGTGTCCTTCCGGAAGTTATCAATATTTGCTATCTGGTAAAGGAACCACTTGTCTATTTTAGACATTTCATGGATCTCATCTACTGTGTAACCATCCCTCAGCGCCCTTGCGATTGCGAACAGCCTGCGCGGTGTGGGAGTAATAATGTCTTCTTTAATAGTTTGCGTTTTGGATTTGTTCAGCACTAATCCGAACTTACCCACCTGCAGCATACGGATAGCTTTTTGCAGCACTTCGGGGAAGCTGCGGCCAATAGCCATCACTTCGCCTACGGATTTCATCTTGCTGCCGATCTCTTCTTCAACCCTGGGGAACTTGGCAAGATCCCACCTAGGAATTTTGAGCGCAACGTAATCAAGGGCAGGCTCAAAACATGAATATGTTTTTTTGGTTATTGAGTTTTCAAGCTCTGTTAGCTTATAGCCAAGTCCAAGCTTAGCGGCAATATATGCCAGCGGGTAGCCTGTAACTTTTGAAGCCAGCGCCGATGACCTTGATAGCCTTGCATTTACTTCTATAACACGGTAATCAAACTCGCCTGTTTCAGAAATTGAATGCGGATTGAGCGCGAACTGTATGTTACACTCACCCAATATTTTAAAATGCCTTATAGTCTTGATCGAAATATCCCTGAGCTGGTGATATTCAGCATTTGAAAGGGTCTGTGAGGGCGCGATCACGATGCTCTCGCCTGTATGTACGCCTAAGGGATCGAAGTTTTCCATGTTGCAGACTGTTATGCAGTTATCAGCGGAATCACGAACTACCTCATACTCAATTTCCTTCCAGCCCCTGAGATCTTCTTCTATCAGCACCTGCGGTGAATATGAAAACGCTTCATTGAGCGCTTTTGAAATTTCTTTTTCATTGTTGGCAAACCCGGAACCGAGTCCGCCGAGTGTGAATCCAGCCCTTAGAATTACGGGATAGCCAATTTCCTTCGCGGCCTTAACACCGGCTTTAACGTTTCTTACTGCGATACTTTTCGGAGTCCTTACTTTTATCTTTTGCAGCTCTTTTACGAACAACTCGCGGTCTTCGGTCTTGTTAATAGAATCGACCTGCGTGCCCAGAACCTGCACATTATATTTTTTCAGGATGCCGAGCCTGTTCAGCTCCAGCCCGCAGTTAAGCGCGGTCTGCCCGCCGAAGCCAAGCATGATGCCTTCGGGTTTTTCCTTCTTAATGATCTGTTCAACAAAGTAGGGATTTACCGGAAGCAGGTAAACTTTATCCGCCAGATCTTTATCGGTCTGCACCGTAGCAATGTTCGGATTAACAAGCACCACGTACTTGCCTTCTTCTTTAAGCGCCTTAATAGCCTGCGATCCGGAATAATCGAACTCTCCTGCTTCGCCTATCTTAAGCGCACCCGAACCGAGTAGTAATATTTTATTAATTGGATTTGTCAATTTTTATTTTTTCATCCCCGCGAAGGCGGGGAACCATTTTTGAAATGATTAAATTTTAATTCCTCTGCCCTGTTTGAACTTCAGAATACTTTCACCTGTGATACTTTTTATTGTTTTCAATTTCGAGAAAACTTTAAATCGCCCGGTAAAAAAACTGTGATTAGAACATAATTTGGTTTCCCGCTTTCGCGGGAATGCAAAATTATATCAAATCTAGAAACCTATCAAACAGCCAGCCGGTATCGTTCGGTCCCGGGGATGATTCCGGATGGAACTGCACTGCGAAGAACGGCTTTGATTTGTGCTTCACGCCTTCGTTGGTGCCATCGTTATTATTTATGAACCATTCTTCCCAATCTTCAGGAAGAGTTTTGGTATCAACAGCGTAACCGTGATTCTGCGAAGTAATGTAACAGTGCCCCCCGACTTCAATACATGGCTGGTTTTGTGACCTGTGGCCAAACTTCAGCTTATAAGTATCCGCCCCTGCCGAGAGTCCAAGTATCTGACTGCCAAGGCAGATGCCGAATATCGGTACATTCAGGTCAAATGAATTCCTGAGGTTCTCTATGGTTGATGTACACATCTTCGGGTCACCCGGACCATTGGAAACGAATATTCCGCCAAATTCGTATTGCGAGTCTAAAGGATCAAATCCAGCCGGCACGCGGATAACTTCAGCATCGCGTGAAAGGAAATTGCGTATGATGTTATTTTTCACTCCGCAATCGATAAGCAGAATTTTCTTCTTAGAATTTTTCTTTTGGGGGAGGTAAACCACCGGCTCCTGCACGCCAACTTCAGCTGCTATATTGGTTTCGTTAGGATCGACCACATTAAGCTCGCCTTCTTCAATTTCGGTTGTGATACGGCCAAGCATAACGCCCGTTGTCCTAAGGGTTTTTGTCAGCTCCCTGGTATCGATGCCGTAGATTCCGGGGATATCATTATCCTTTAACCAGGTATCAAGCGAGTAAGCCGCGTCGAAGTGGCTGTAATCAGAGCTGTAATTGGATATTATCATGCCGCGAACGCTTATTCTTCCGGATTCAAAATTATCCTGCACTGATTTTGCCGTATCATCTCTTTTGAATTCCGGGATGCCGTAATTTCCGATCAAAGGATATGTAAAAACAAGTATTTGGCCTGAATATGAAGGGTCAGTTAATGATTCCGGGTAGCCGGTCATTCCGGTTGTAAAAACTACTTCGCCATCGGTATTGCCATACTTTCCGAAGCTATAGCCCGCAAAGATCTTTCCGTTGGCTAAACGTAGGTATACTTTCTTTTTTTCGTTCAATATGCTGAATAATTTAGCCTGTGAGTAACTGCCTGAGTAACTATTAGTGGCTATTAGGTTAGATACGAATATAGCAAAAAGAAGTATATGAAAAAGTTTATAAATTTATCCCCAAATTTTAAATCATTATTATTGCAGGATATAAAAATTTAGTACAAGACAGTTAATGATATATATCCCATGAGCTATATTCGAAGATTTTCTTGACCTAAAATTTCAATATTCTTAACCTCACCCCCTGACCCCCTCTCCTTAGAGGAGAGGGGGAACTGAGAAGTTTTCAGTTTTTTCTCCCCTCTCCCTTTGGGAGAGGGGCTGGGGGTGAGGGCCAGAAGCAAAACTACTAAGTGCTTTACTTTCTTGACTAAGTATAAAAATAGAACAAATATTTTTGTATTTTTGTATACATGTGGCTGATAAAAAATTTCGTCGTCATCCTATATTCACTTATCATAGCCATACTTTCTATATTGATATATCCTTTCGATTACCGCAACAAATTATCGAATCCCTTAATGAAGATCTGGACGAACGCTGTTCTTTTCATTTACGGCATTAAGGTTAAGGTTTACGGTGCGGAAAATATTGATCCCGCTAAAGGAAAGATATATATTTCCAATCACGCAAGCTATATGGATATTTTTGTTCAGCTTGCAAAGCTTCCCGATAACGTGAGAATGATATATAAGAAGGAAATAAACCGTGTACCGGTGCTTGGCTGGGCAATGTATTGTGCAGGATTTGTTGCGCTCGACCGCAACAGGGTACGCGAGGCGATGAAATCGCTTGATAAGGCTGCCGGCCGCGTAAAGAAAGGGCTTTCGGTTGTAATTTACCCTGAAGGCACCAGAACAATAGATGGTTCAATAGGTGAGTTCAAACGCGGAATGTTTTTCCTGGCTGATAAAGCGAAGGCAGATATAGTGCCCGTAACGCTGAAGGGTACATATGAGATTATGCCAATGGGCTCATCACGTGTCAGGCCGGGGGTAGTTGAAATGATAATAGGCAAGCCGGTAGAATACAAAAAAGATAAGCAGCTTTTGGAAGAATTGCGCAGCACAATAGTATCAAATTTTACGAAGCAGCACAAAATAATATAATTATGTCTGTAACAATTGTAGAAGTTGAACGTATCGCAAAGCTGGCGAAGCTGAAATTTTCGGATGAAGAAAAGCAGCGCCTAAGCGGGGAGATGAGCGAAATACTGGATTATATTGATAAGCTCAACGAAATACCGGATCTCGATATGGTAAAGCCTCTTGAAAACATCAATGAAACACAAAATGTATTCAGGGATGATGAAGCAATAAGCTGCCTTACAAAGGAAGAGGCTCTTAAAAACGCGCCGGAAAAAACGGAGAATTTCTTCAAAGTACCGAAAGTTCTGGATAAATAACCTACAAAGTGAAAAGCCAAAAGTCAAAAGGCAAAAATAATCCTTTAGTAATAGGAGTCATACCGGCGAGGTACGGCTCAACCAGATTACCGGCTAAAGCACTTGCGATGATCCACGGTAAACCGATGATTCAGCATGTTTACGAAAGATGCCTAAAGTCAAAACTGCTTAATGAGGTTTTAGTTGCGACCGATGATAGACGGATATATGAAGCTGTAATGAGCTTTGGAGGCAATGTAGTTATGACCTCCCGGAAACACAAAAGCGGCACGGATAGAATCGGCGAAGCCGTAAAGGAAATTAAATGTGATATAGTTGTGAATATCCAGGGCGATGAGCCAATGATATCACCGGCAAACATTGATAAAGCAATATTGCCGCTATTGAACAGCAGCGTGAATGTATCAACTCTGTGCAAGAAAATTTCATCTGCCGGCGAAATTACAAATCCTTCGGTGGTCAAAGTTGTGAAAGACAAAAACGGGATGGCTTTATATTTTTCGCGCTGCCCGGTTCCATTCAACAGAGATAAAAGCGAAAATGTAATCTATTATAAGCATATCGGATTATATGTTTACACGAAGGAATATCTCAGCAAGCTTGTGCAGCTTAAGCCCTCAAAGCTGGAGCTTGCTGAGAAGCTGGAACAGCTGAGGATATTGGAATCAGGTGAAAACATCAAAGTAATAGAAACAAATATCGATTCACATTCAGTTGATACACCCGCTGACCTGCGCAAGGTTAGAAAGCTGATTAGAAAGTAAACAATAACACAGATAAAGAAATCACTAAAGTAACATTAAGAAGAAAATCAGAAACATTATAAATTACATCAAATCTTGAAACAGGTAAAATACATTTTTTTAACCGGCGGAGTTGTTTCATCACTTGGCAAAGGTATAGCTGCGTCATCGCTTGGACTGCTGCTTAAATCCAGGGGCTTGAGGGTTACCATACAGAAATTTGACCCGTATATAAACGTTGACCCCGGAACGATGAGTCCGTACCAGCATGGCGAAGTATTTGTTACCGAAGACGGGGCGGAGTCTGATCTTGACCTTGGCCATTACGAACGGTTCATGAATATGGATATGAGCAAGGCTAACAATACCACAACCGGCCAGGTGTATTACGAAGTAATTACCCGCGAAAGGCGCGGCGATTACCTTGGCGCAACAGTGCAGGTTGTGCCTCATATTACCGATGAGATAAAACGCCGCATGATGAAGCTTGGCGATTCAAAGCAGTTTGATGTGGTAATAACCGAGATCGGCGGAACAGTGGGCGATATTGAATCGCTCCCCTTCCTCGAAGCTATGAGGCAGCTTATGCTGAAAGTCGGCAGGGAAAATTCGCTCTCAATTCACTTAACGTATGTACCTTTCATAGAAGCTGCCGGCGAAATAAAAACCAAGCCCACCCAGCACAGTGTTAAAACACTGCTCGAGATCGGTATCCAGCCTGATATTCTTGTAATTAGAAGCCATATGGGTGTTACCCGTGAGATCAAAGAAAAGATCGCGCTGTTCTGTAACGTGCAAACCGATTGTGTTGTATCGGCAAGGGATGTATCAACTATTTACCAGGTACCGCTTGAACTGCTTCGCGAAGGGCTCGATGAAATTGTTGTAAAAAAGCTTCACATCAAAAACGGCAAGCCTAATATATCTAAATGGAAAAGGCTTGTGAATAAGGTTAACAATCCGAAAAATTCCATTACCATTGGCATTTGCGGTAAATACAATATGGTACCTGATGCATATAAGAGTATACTGGAGTCGTTTGTACATGCCGGCGCGGAAAACGATGTTAAGGTAAATATTAAATGGGTATCAGCGCAGGATCTGGAAAAGGACCATAATACAGGCAAGCATCTGACTGGAATTAACGGGCTATTGGTGCCGTATGGATTCGGCGAGCGCGGCACAGAAGGAAAAATAAGGGCCATTAAGTATGTGCGCGAAAATAAGATACCGTTCTTCGGCATATGTTTCGGGATGCAGCTTGCGGTGGTTGAGTTCGCGCGCAACGTGCTCAAGCTGAAGGATGCCAATAGCGCGGAAGTTAAGACAACAAAAAACAATGTTATTGACCTGATGGAAGAGCAGAAAGGTATTACAGAAAAAGGCGGCACAATGCGGCTGGGTTCATACGCTTGTACGGTAAAAAGAGGAACGAAAACTTATGATACTTACAAAGCGATAAATATACACGAACGCCATCGCCACAGGTATGAGTTCAACAACAGGTTTAAGAAGCAGTTTGAAGATGCGGGAATGATATTTTCGGGGGTAAATCCGGATAAGGACCTTGTGGAAATAATCGAGTTACCGAACCACCCGTGGTTCATAGCATGCCAGTTCCACCCCGAGCTGAAGTCACGCGCAACTAAAGCTCATCCCCTGTTCAGGGAGTTTGTAAAGGCATGCATGAAGAAAAGAAAGAAATAAGATCAGCACATAGCTATTAAAAAAGCCGTCCTGTTTATGGACGGCTTTTTTGTTAAACAATTTTGCTGCAATCTTACATGCTCGATTTTTTTACATCCTTGCCGTCGCCTTCGTATTTGGAGGGGCATTTGGTCAGAACTTCCGAAGCATGGAAGGTGCCGTCTTTCATCTTGCCTTTAGCAACAACGCTTTCAGCCATCTTGAAATTATTCGGCTCTGCGCCGTCTAAAACAACCTTCATTTCGGTGTTATTCTCATCCTTCATATAGAAGGTGAATTTGTTGGTCGCCACATCAAAGCCTGCGTCTTTTTCTTTAACCCATGAGCCTTTTACCTGGCATTTTTTGTGTGTTTCCGAAGCGTGCTGGAAGTTCGCGTATTCCACTTTTGTATCAACAAAAGCGAAAAATCCAACTACTATGAAAACCACTATTATGATCGCGCCTATTACATATCTTTTATTCATGATATTATGAAATTAATTTTAAAAAATCTTCTATTGTTAAACCTGATTGTCTTATGATAGATCTCAAAGTGTTCTGCTTTATATCCTTATTGTGAAATGCCACAGTAACTATGCCGGGAATTCCGGGTTTCCTGAAGTGTTTGTGGCTGCCGGTCTGCCTTACTTCAATATAACCTAACCGGTTCAGCAGCTTAATAATCTCCTTTGGCTTAACCGAAGGCAGTTTAGGCATATGAGTGTATCTTTAGATCAGTCTTGATCTTAAACTTCTCAACAATTGTATCAGGTGCATTCAAAACCGGGTTATCAATTTCTGCAACCGGCCTGAGGAATGACAAATTCTTCTCTATAGATACTTCAATGTAACCTTCAACTGCTTCAACAAGCATGGCTTTAGCCTCTTCTATCGTTTCCCCCTGCGATGCTACATCAAGATCAATACACAACGAGCTGTAACCGCCCTCTTCTTCTTTAATTATTACCGATTCAAATTCCAGAACAATATTATCCATATTTACTTCTCCTCTTCGATATTTTTCAGCTTCTTATCAATTGAGTACATGTAAAAAAATATTCCCGCCCATGTAATAAGCGTAACTGCCAGTACTATATAATTTGAATATTGTTCAAGGAATTCCATTATGCCCGGTCCTCCTTTAATGCCAGCTTTGAAAGACGAATACGCAGGTTGAGCATCCAAACAAAGAGCCCTGTAAATCCCGCAAGTGAACTGAGGAAAACCAAAAGCATGCTGGTGTTCATCTTCACCTTACCGCTGGAGTTTACAATAGGATCCGGGTGCAGTGAATCAACTATCCTCGGGAATATGAATACAAAAAACGGTACGGTAATACCCGCAAGTATTGAATACACAGAAGAGAGCTTTGCGCGCTGATCTTCCGATTCAACTGCGCTGCGAAGCGCAAAATATGCGCCGTAAACAAGTATCAGTACAAATATCGATGTCTGCCTTGGGTCCCAGTTCCAGAATGCGCCCCACTCGAACTTAGCCCAAATAGCGCCGGTAACTGTTGCGAGTACTGCGAATATCAAACCAAGCGCAGCCGAAGAAGCAGCCTTGTAATCATATAAAATATCACGCTTGCGTATATACTGCGCGCCGTAGAAGAGCGCCATTATAAAAGCTACCGTACTCACCCATGCAGTAGGCACGTGAAAGTAAAGTATGCGCGCTCTTTCACCCATGCTTCCCACTGCGGGGATCGGGGCTATTATCGCGAAGCATATTACTGCCGTCAGCCAAATAAATAATCCGTACTTAAGTATTTTATCCATTAAAAAATATTCGTGTTATAGATTTTCAACTGTATCTTCATCGTCTAGGAACTCAACTCCCCGGACGCGCTTTACATCACGGCGGCGTTCAACATTTTTCCGGATCTCGTTCATCAGGTTCGCAGGATTCGGTACCGCCTTCAGCAGGAAATTTGATGTCGTTTTATCTGATGTACTGAGCGAAATATTCCCAAGCTTGAACATCCTCTGCCAGAACGGCTCATAAATATCAACATCCCTCACCCTGTATAATTCCATCGCTTCGGTCTTTTTCGAAAATATCCCGGTTGTGTAAAATATCCTTTCGGTCGTTACTTTATACCTGTGGTTTCTCACAACTATCCATTTAAGCAACATGTACACTAGGGGCACCACAACAAGCACTGCGGCAAAGGGGAAAAAAAGCAGTGCGAGTACAACGATTATTGCAGATATAATTCCCATTGAAATAAAGATCCCGAAATTAAGGACCTGTGATTGAGAGCCTTCCCAGACTATTTGTTCCTGTGTATCACTCATAAATTCACTTTAGTTGAGAATTTTGCAGTTATTGCATTTAAAAATAGCGATTATAAAAATCATAAAAAATAATATAAGTCATACTTTTTCATAACAAATGTCATAAATTGACCCAAAACCGTAGTACGCCACAAATTCAATTGTAAAAGTGCAATAATTTTAAGAATTTACACATATGCGAATCGCTTTTTTATCTCCATTTTACCCATTTAGAGGCGGAATTGCCCAATTCAGCGATTCACTCTATATTTCACTATCCGAAAATGCCGAAGTGAAAGCCTTCACATTTACACGGCAGTATCCTAAACCGCTGTTTCCTGGGAAGACCCAGTTCGTTTCCGAAAGCGATACGAACCGCAATATTCCGGTAACCAGGCTGCTGGATAGCATCAATCCGCTCACATATTATAGAACAGCAAAAGAGATCATAAAATTCAATCCGGATGTGGTATTGATGAGCTACTGGATGCCGTTTTTCGCCCCCTCTTTTGGCAAGGTAGCGGGATTGCTCAGGAAAAATGGGATAAAGGTAATTCTCCTGCTGCATAATGTAATAGCACATGAAAAACGGTTTGGCGATGAAGCTTTAACGAAATATTTCTTTAACAGGTGTGATGGTTTCGTGCTGCTGAACAAAGCATCTGAAAAAGATCTGCTCTCAATTGTGCCAAATGCAAAATACATAATACACCCGCACCCGCTTTATGATCATTACGGGAGTAAGATAGACAAACTTACTGCAAGAAACTTTCTCGGTGTGCCTGCAGATAAAAAGACAGTCCTCTTCTTCGGGTTCATTCGTGACTATAAAGGATTGGATATACTTATAGATTCATTCAAAGAGCTTGACGATTCATACCATCTCATAATTGCAGGTGAAGTTTATGGTGACTTTAAGAAATACGAAGAGCAGATATCCCGGCTTGGACTTGCAGGCAGAATATCGCTTCACGTAAAGTACATTCCCGAAACTGAGATACCTCTTTACTTTTCGGCTAGTGATGTTTGCGTGCTGCCATACCGCACTGCAACACAAAGCGGAATTATCGGGATGTCGTATCACTTCGACTTACCGGTGATAGTTACAAATACCGGGGGACTCGCTGAAATGGTTGAAGAAAATACAACAGGGCTGATAGTGCAGAAAGTTGATAGTGCGGAAATTGCAGCAGCTTTAAAGAAATACTTCAGCGAAGATATGAAACAGGAATTCATACCGAACATTCTTAACTATAAATCAGCCCATTCTTGGGGAAATCTCTCGGAAAGTATAATAAATCTGGTCAAGAACACGGTTTAGATCTCAAAAACTGCAAAAAACTGTCAAATTTTTCAGAAATTCGCGCGTTTCTCAACATAAATCGCCATTTACGTTGAATTT
Source organism: Ignavibacteria bacterium (assembly GCA_014879675.1). GTDB lineage: Bacteria > Bacteroidota > Ignavibacteria > Tepidaquicellales > OLB5 > OLB5. The sequence continues at coordinate 25,651 of JACSRQ010000153.1, read as the reverse complement.
ACCTTCACGCATAACTATATTTATCAAATTTATCTATCATATAATTCCATCAATGAAAAAATTATTACTACTTCTGGTGTTTAGCTTTTATTTTGGCCAATCAGCATACTCAGCCGGTGATGACCATGTGCCCGGTGAAATAATTGTTATGCTTAAGCATGGCGAGCCAACTTCGCGGCTTACAAATTCTTTAAGCTTCGTTAACCTTAGGGTCAAAGAGCCAATTGTTCAATACATGAATATCTGGCTTTATGAATTTGATAATGCACGCGCTGATGAAGAGCAGGTGCTAAATGCAGTTCGCAGTAATAATTCTGTTGCGATCGCACAGTTCAATCATTATATGACTCAGCGTTCACCGGTTATGCCTAATGATGCAAGCTTCGGACAGCAATGGGCGCTCAATAATACCGGTCAATCAGGCGGCACAGTTGATGCGGATATCGACGCGCCGGAAGCTTGGGGACTCTCAACAAGCGGGCTCACCGCAGCAGGAGATACAATTGTTGTCGCAATTGTTGACGGCGGATTTTATTTCAATCACACAGATCTTAGGTTCTGGAAGAACTGGTACGAAATTCCTTCAAACGGAATTGATGATGACAACAATGGTTATATAGATGATGTAAACGGGTGGAATGCAGTAAGCAATAACGGTACTATCGGAACCGATACACACGGCTCACATTGTTCGGGTATTGCAGGCGCAAGAGGAAACAACTCGCTCGGAATAAGCGGCGTTAACTGGAACGTGCAGATAATGGGTGTGCAGGGTTCAACCAGCTCTGAAGCAGTTGCTTTGAGAGCATATGGATATTGCCTGAAGCAGAGGCGTGTTTACAACCAGACCAACGGCTCAAAAGGCGCATTTGTTGTGGTAACCAGCTCATCTTTTGGGGTTGATTACGGTCAGCCGGCTAACTACCCGTTATGGTGCGCATTTTATGATTCGCTTGGCAATGCAGGTATTTTAAGCGCAGGAGCTACTGCAAACCTGAATATAAATATTGATGTGACAGGCGATATTCCAACAAGCTGCCCCAGCAATTGGCTGATAACTGTTACCAACACTACAAATACAGATGCTAAAAATTCAGGTGCAGCGTATGGACTTACAACGATTGATCTCGGCGCACCCGGCACAAGCGTTTACTCTACAACAACAGCAAGCAATTATGGCAATTTGACAGGTACTTCGATGGCAACACCGCATGTAGCAGGTGCAGTTGGTTTTATGTACTCAGTTGCTCCGCTTGCGTGGATACAGGCATATAAGCTCAATCCGGGCGCATATGCGCTGCAGGTGAAGCAGAAAATCATGCTTGGCGTTGATCCAAAACCTTCGCTTCAAAATATCACCGTATCAGGCGGCAGACTGAATCTATACAACAGCGCAGTGCTGATGCAGAACATCACCGCAGTTAATCCCGAAAATAACGGTGTACCGGCAGTGTTCAGGCTTTACCAGAACTATCCGAATCCGTTCAATCCTTCAACCGTGATCTCGATCGATATGCCGGAGAGCGGTTACGCATCGCTGAAGGTATTTAACTCACTCGGGCAGGAAGTTGCTACGCTAATTGAAGGTGATATAAAAGCGGGTTCATATCAGAAAGTTTTCAACGCTTCGGGACTCCCGAGCGGGATTTATTTTTATAAATTCGTAACAGGCGGATTTAGTGAAGTTAGAAAAATGTCGCTGATAAAATAAGATATTTTTTGTTTTTCAAAAGCCCGCTGCTGAAGAAAAAGCTGCGGGCTTTTTTGTTTCCATGATCTAATGTATTTTTTCTGTGACCCTCCAAATGATCAATCATATTCCGAAGTAGAGCTTCGAATGAAACATGCGTTCCCAAGCTGGAGCTTGGGAACGAGAATATGGTGTGCATGAGCTTGGGAACGAGGATAAGAAAAAATTATGCATATCCCAGGTCAGGAGACAATGCAACTGCGCTGGTCAGTCGAGCCGCATCGTCTCTACAGACAATATTGTTCTTTGTAGCCGTCAGGCTTGCCTGACGGTATTCTGCGGCAGGCGAGCCATGCCGCCTACAGCCAGATCACTCAGGTTGCCATTCTGAGTCCCACAATCCGAAGCGGAGCTTGGGAACGAGGATAAGAAAAAATTATGCACATCCCAGGTCAGGAGACGATGCACCGCATCGTCTCTACAGATTTATCTTTATCTAGTATATTATTGTATTTTCATTTGTTTTTTATCTTTTTCTTGCTAATTTTGGTTATTAAATAATTCCAACAACAAGTTTTGTTTTAAGCGGAGGTAATTTCGGGTTAACAGATACTCTTTTTAGTTTCTAACGAAAAATCAAAAAGGAGCCTATATGTTGACCCGTATCTTATTGAGCCGCTTTTTTTGTTTTATCCTGCTCGTTACAGCCTTTACAAATTACTCACAATATTCAACTCCCCCCCAAGTAACCGGGCTTACCGGTGACTGGAGCATTTCATACAATGCAGGCATTGGCCTGAACACACTTGGCAAGGCCGGACACAAGGTCTCACTTGAAACGGCTTATAAGGAAACACAAACCCATGAGTTTGTTTTCTCATTTGCTGCCACAAAGCTCCCCGAAAAAACATTCATAAGAAGCAGTCTGCTTGAGTTCAGTATTGGCCCAAGACTATACCCGCTGAAAAATGGATCTTTCTTTGTTGAAGCTGCGATTGGAGCCCAGCTTAACAACACTCAAAGAGAATACTACGATTGGTACGGTGAGGGGTTCTATTACCACACGTCAGATACCCGTGCTGCATTTCTAGGTTCAGTTGCTGCGGGAGTCAAGCTGCCGGTTACAGAAAGCAACTCACTGCTGATCAGGCTTGGATATAATACAACTATCCCTTCTGAAGAGGGTATATCATATTTCAGCACCCAGTTCGGCCTGTGTTTTAATAACAGTACAGACCCTGCATTTAAAGACAAATCCAATTCAAAATTTGCTGTATCAGCCGGCGGTGGTTACATCAATCCAGCAGATGGAACAGGTTACCACTACTCAGGCTCTGGCTTATACATTCTTGAAGGCATCTTTTTAATTTCACCTATGGACGAGATATACCTGAATGGATCGCTGGTCCGCCTAAGCACGGATGAATACACTAAAAGCAAAAATCTGTTTGGCATAACGGTTGGCCCAAGATTTTATATTAACAGGAGTGTACTAAGTTCTTTTGTTGAGTTCGGAGGCGGAGTGTACTTTGCAGAGAAAAACGAATTCAGAGATTCTGATCCATTACAGCCGGGAATAAATATAGGCACAGGATTCACGGGAAGAATGACAACCGCTTTAGCTATGTACCTGAAAGGCAATCTTAATTACTATTTTACCGATAAACCGCTTTTTCCTGCTTTCAGTTCTATAACCGGCGGATTGAGATTTAATTTGTAATATCAAATTACATCACGATTGTTTAATATCGTGTAATAAATTAAATAATTGAGCTAAATTCAAAATATATGAAGAGAATTTTGGGTCAGGCCATTCTGTTAGTATTAATTTTCCTTGGCGGCAGTGTTTACTGCCAGGAAAGTTACAGTATTCCCGAATCAGGCGAAACTATAATATGCGGAAGTACTGTAATTGTTGACGGTATCTGGTTCGCAGATGGAATAATACGCGCGGATATTTCAATACTTGAAACCCCGCGATCAAAAGCCATAACAGGCGGTTACATGGCAGGCGATGTAATCACAATATCCAGCGAACCCGGCTGCACATATTATGTGAATTCTATAACTAAATCGGGACTCAAAAGCAGTAAAGGCAATGTGATACTATCAACAAATCCACTTGTGCAGCCCATACAGCAATGCGCGGATGAGATGATAATGGATGAGGGCCGAAGTTATAAGATAGATTCGCTTGACTGGCACTTAGCAGAGATCCGGAAATCTGATTCCGGTAAAATGGAAGTATATATCAATGTAACTTATTTAACGGAGAAGATCTCTGATTTCACAATTTCCGAAAATGAGCCGATATGGCTCAGCGGCTGCCTGTACGAAGCAACGGATATAATGAGTACATCAAAGGACATTAAAGCCGACCCGGATATTATTTGTGAATACCTGCCCGGCAGCGTAAGGCTTAGAAAAGTAAAATAATTTTTTCCTTAAACTATTACAAATACAATGAAAAACACACTTGCGGCTTTATTGGTTTTACTGTTTTCGGCTTCGTTAATTCATTCACAGGTATTTACCGGATTTGGAATCAAAGGCGGTCCCCTGCTTGCAAATACAAAGTTCAATTATAAGACTTCGGATTTCGATCTTGAAACAAAGAACCTGCTTGGTTTCAACGCTGCTGCGTTTGGTGAGCTTAAGCTTGCTGATAATATCAACCTCGTAATTGATGGCGGTTACGAGCAACGCGGCTATACATTCGAAGTGATAAGAACTGATGAATTTGGTACTGAAATAGGCAGGTATGATGTCCGCAACCGCACAAATTACATTTCAGCAGGGGTTACGGGCAAGTTTTTGTATAAAGGCAGGTCAATTACACCTTACCTGCTTGCAGGCTTAAAAAGTGATTTCTACCTTGGTTACAAAGTTTCTTATTCAGAAGATGTTGGGCAGGAGATGTTTTTTTCGGAAAACGACCTGCTTGAAAACTATAAAAAAATAAATTACAGCGTGAATATCGGCATAGGGTTACAATTCGAAAGGTTGTTTCCATACCAGACATTTGCCGAATTTGTGTTCGCACCGCCTGTAAATTCATCATATAACTCCGCCGGACTCGAGGTGAGGGATTATTACCTTGGCCTGAAGCTTGGAATTAACTTCATAAAATCAAAGAAGAAGTGAGCAGTATAAAAGAGCTTACAGAAAAATACGGAAAGTATAACCTTTGGGCAAATACAGCGCTTGCAGAAGTATTGAACTCGCTGCCCGAGGACTTGTTCATAACCGAGCAAAAAAGCAGCTTCCGAACAATTAAAGAAACTGTGATGCACATGTATGATGCGGAAACCATTTGGTATAATCGGCTTAACGGTGTATCACTGACCGAGTGGCCCTCACGCGGAGTTAAGTGTACAGGAACGGATGCGGTTAAGCTGCTTCTTGAAGCATCAAATGAAGTGGCAAAACTTACCGTTAGCATAAGTGAAAGTACGGCCGGATCAAAATGCCGCTACCTTTCAATGGATGGTAAAGAGTTCGAAATGAATACTTATGATATTCTTCAGCACTGTTTCAATCATTCAACGTTTCACCGCGGGCAGCTTGTTACAATGCTTAGGTTCTGCGGAATGGAAAAGCTGCCTTCAACGGATTATATAACCTACATCAGGAAATTTGGCTAAAATAAATATATTCTGGTTTCGCCGCGACTTAAGGCTTGGTGATAACGCGGGTCTTTACCATTCGCTATGCTCATCAAATCCGGTGCTGCCCATTTTCATTTTTGATACAGAAATTCTGGATAAGCTTGAAAATCGCAAAGATGCGCGTATAGAGTTCATTCATAACGCAATAACTGAACTCAACAATAAGCTAAACCAATTCGGCTCGAACCTGCTTGTTAAACATGGCACTCCTATTGAAGTATGGAAACAGCTGATCGCTGAATACGACATCGGCGAAGTTTTTACGAACAGTGATTATGAACCTTATGCCATTGATAGAGATTCAGCAGTTAAAGCATTACTCGCGGAAAAACAAATTAGTTTCAATTCTTACAAAGATCATGTTATTTTTGAAAAGGATGAGGTGCTGAAGCACGATGGCAAGCCTTATACTATTTATACTCCATACAGTAAGGTTTGGCGCGCACAATTAAGTGAAATGAATGTAAAGGCTTTTAATTCGGAAAAGCTATCAGACAACTTCGTAAAAAGAAAAACAGAGGAACTTCCGTCATTAGAAAGAATTGGATTCAAACCAGCGGGTATTGAATTTCCATCAAAGGAGCTTCCGGTAAACATCATAAAGAATTATGATAACACCCGTGACATCCCTTCAGTAAACGGAACAAGCCGCCTGAGTGTTCACCTTCGGTTTGGGACGGTGAGTATAAGAAAGCTGGTAAAAGAAGCTTCTCGGCTGAATGATACCTGGCTGCGTGAGCTGATATGGCGCGAATTCTTTATGATGATACTTTACCACTTTCCTCACTCGGCAACGGGTTCTTTCCGCAGGGAGTATGATAATATTAAATGGCGCAACAATGAGGCCGAGTTCGAAGCGTGGTGCCGCGGCGAAACAGGTTATCCTATTGTAGATGCCGGTATGAGAGAGCTTAATGCAACCGGCTTTATGCATAACCGTCTTAGAATGATTACCGCAAGCTTTTTAACCAAGGACCTGTTAATTGACTGGCGATGGGGTGAAAGATATTTTGCTGAAAAGCTGCTTGATTACGAACTGGCATCCAATTGCGGCGGCTGGCAATGGGCTGCGGGAACAGGCTGTGATGCGGCGCCTTATTTCAGGATATTCAATCCGGAGCTGCAGGCAGCAAAATTTGATCCTGAGCACAAGTACATCAAAAAATGGATTCCCGGGCTTGATGGATTCGGCTATCCCCAAAAAATTGTTGACCATTCAGAAGCCCGGACGAGGACACTGAACGCTTATAAATCGGCTTTATCACCTGCAAAAGGGTAATAATCAATTTTAACTGTAAGTTATTGTTATTTTTTGCTTAAAATACTGTATTAATAGTAACTTATCAAAATACATCAAAGTCAATAGTTTAAAGAGAAACTTTTACAACACAATCTCAAGTTACACCTTATTAATCAACCTGTTAAGTTCGAAATTAAGGAAATCAAATGGATGAGAAAACGCTCTACTGGGTGTTGTTCAATGTTTTCGTATTGCTGATGCTTGCACTTGATCTGGGGGTATTCAACCGGAAAGCGCATGAAGTAAAGATAAAGGAAGCTCTGATATGGAGCGGTGTATGGATAGCTCTGGCGCTCAGCTTCAACCTGGGATTGTATTATTATTATACTCCCCCGCCCGGATTGACTTCGGCAGATTCCGCCCTGCAATTTTTAACAGGTTATGTGATAGAAAAATCGCTTAGCGTAGATAATATTTTCGTATTCGTCCTGGTTTTCGGTTACTTCAAAGTACCTGCCATCTACCAGCATAAAATTCTGTTCTGGGGAATAATAGGTGCATTAATAATGCGCGCTATTTTTATTTTTGCAGGCATCGCGCTTATCAACCAGTTCACATGGGTCATATATGTTTTCGGCGCATTTTTGATATATACAGGCATAAAGCTTGTTACTCAGAAAGATAAAGAGCTGCATCCGGAAAACAACCCGGTATTAAAGCTCTTCAAAAGATTTTTCAGGGTTACGGAAAAATATGACGGCGGGAAATTCTTCACAGTTCAAAACGCCAAGAAGGCAGCAACGCCAATGTTCGTTGTGCTGATAATTATCGAAACTACCGATCTCATCTTTGCGGTTGATTCAATTCCCGCAATACTGGCTGTTACACAGGATCCCTTTATAGTTTACAGCTCAAATGTATTTGCTATCCTTGGCCTGCGATCGCTTTACTTCGCACTTGCAGGGCTTGTAAAACTTTTCCACTACCTCCACTATGGATTGGCTGCAATACTTGTGCTGGTTGGTACAAAGATGATATTGAATCACCACTTTTCAGAAAAAATAATTTCTACTGAGCTTTCATTACTGCTGATAATATCAATCCTCGGAGCATCAGTATTGCTCTCCATTTTTAAGCCGAAAAAAGATCCGGCTGTGGGTTAAATTCCTCATATCCGGACCGGCAGGCAGGTTCTAACGTTTCCGGCTAACACTTGCCATTAATTAGGTATTTATTTTTTGATAAATTTCTCTTTAATTGTAGTGTAAATTGATTGAAAATCAAAATTTAGCCTGATGGAAGCAAAATTCATTTTTGTATTGATACCTGTTCTGGTTCTGCCGTGGGTTGTACTTTATTTCATAATGCTGGCTTCCAATAAGAAAGTTGTAAGCAATTTTAATAAGCTGAAAGAAAAATATGAGCTGCATACTGACTTTTCAAAAAAAGTTGGTATGAAAAATCACCCAAACGCAGAAGGTATCTACAGGAACAGGAGTATTAAAGTTGAAAGTGTGATCAAAGATTCGGTTGACGGCAAAAAAATTACGCCGCATACAGTGCTTAGCGTTGATTGCGCGAATTCAGAGGGATTTACATTTGCCGCAGTACGCAGGAACAGGAAAAACGCGGCAGAATTCCTTCACGGCTCGGTACTTGTAGAAGATAACGAGTTTGATAACAAGTTCATTCTGCACTCAAATAACCCGGATAAGCTGAAAAAAATATTTGATTTTAATACCCGCTTCAAGCTTGACCAGGTTCATAAGCTGGGCTTCGAAGGAAAGATATCACTGAACGGAAATGTGCTTCAGTATTCAGAAGCCGGCCTGCTTGGCACGGATGAAGCCTTAATGCGTACTGAGCTTGTTATGCATGAGTTTTGTGATATTGCAGAAGTTATGCGCTTCAATTAACACCATTCCGGTGTATTAACTAATTAATTGACAAATAAGAAACTCCTTTGTGTATCTCAACAAAGGAGTTCTGTTTTGGGGTAAAACATTAAAAAGGAAGCCTTCGGATCTATCGTAGCCTTCTAAATATCCCGTTATTTAGACGTGAAGAGAGTTCATAGTATCACTTTTTTAAAGCCGCTTTTGCAGCCTTACACTTTTGTTATTACTTAATAAGCATCATCTTTTTTGTATCGCTGAAATCTGTGCCGTTTGAACCGGTAACTTTGATGCTGTAAAAATATATCCCCGAAGCAAATCCCGATGCTTCAAACTTCGCTTCATAAGTTCCCGCGTTTTGTGAACCGCTGAACAGCTCCTTTACCACTGAGCCCAATGAATTGTAGATAACCAAACTCACCTTACCGCTTTGTGGAATGCTGTAGCTGATCGAAGTTGAAGGATTGAACGGGTTGGGATAGTTCTGTTTCAGTTCAAAATTCTGTGCTACTATACCCGTATTTACGACTCCCACCAGGCCGAATGAACCGTCCCAATTAATATTCTGCGCATACACTCCGCCGTTATCGAGCCTCTTATCCTGCCAGCTCACTACCGACATTCCGCTTGCGGGCATTATGATATGATTTAGCCTTATCTTGCTGCTTGAAACACTGCTTGCAATTACTATGTTGCCGCTCCACAGGTAAGCGCCGCTTGTGCCGATCTTAGCTGCTTTGATAATGTTGGTGTTAGCCGGGGCAGACTGGCTGAAAGAAATAACCGCCGCTGTATCTTTTGCAACAACGTTGTATGCAACAACCTGGTCAGTTCCCAAAGGCTGAACCGGAATTCCATCACCCCATTGCCTTACTCCCGAAGATGAAATTTTCTGCGCGTAAAATCCCCACTGCGTTTGCCCTGAATTTGCTTCCTGCCAAACAACATACGTTTCGCCCGTTGCAGGCATATAGCCAGCCATAGGGGTAAAATGGTTATTGGTTGTGTTGCCTGATACTGCAGTACCGTTCACGGGAAAAAGTATTGCTCCCGCGCTGTTTTTCCGCTGCACATACCCGGTTGTTAGATTTACCGAGTTTCGGTCATCGTGCCAGCAGTAAATTGCGCCGTTATTTCCATCAGAAAACAATCTAGGTGTGTAAAATCCGGAAACCCTGCCAAGTGAGTAAACAGTATCCTGTGTGGCGTTCCAAACTCTTGCGCCGACCGAAGAAACTTTCTGCGAGTATATCCTGTAGTTGGCGGGACTTATAAATGAGCCTGTGTAACCAGAGAACATTACTATCACACTGCCGTTATCGGATGGTACAATTGCCGGCCAGTCATAATTTTCATTCGTGCCGCTTGTCCAGTAAATTGGAGATGTACCCCACTGTTTAACGCCTGCGGCGTTCAATTTCTGTAATGCAAGCTTCTGCGGACCCGAACCTATCCTCCAGAAGAAAACATAATTCCCGTCTGAAGTTTGCACAACTTTTGGATTTGGCTGAAATGAATTGATTGAATCAGAAAGAGCAACTCCGTTCGCTCCCCAGAGCATTGTTCCGGTTGGACTGATCATATAAGCGTACGGATTGATGGTTCCGCCTGCCCTTATATCAGTAAATGTTACTATTGCATTATTGTTATTATCAGCTATCAGCTCCCAATCAACCAGTGAAGAGTTTTGCGGGTTATTGCTCACAAGCAATCCGCCTGCTGCAAACTGCGGAACACCATTGGCATTTAGCTTCTGGATATAGACCGCATAGCCGCCGCCCCTGTTATCAAACCAGGTATAATATGTTGAGCCATCCGGTAAGAGCGCAAGTTTTGTTACCGATTGTTCACCTGTCTCATCGCTTACTAGTGTATTCACTGCTGTATTGGGAGTCCATTGTGTATACAAGGGCAAACAAATGATAGTTAAAAGAATGATTATCTGTTTCAATATATTAATTATGTTAAGTCTAGATTTTCGGAATTACATCAAGGTTGAGCAACAAAATACTCCTCAATGATAAGTATAGCAAATAGAAAATTTGACTTTTTTACCCACTAATTTGTTGCTATTTTCTGTAATTATAATAATAATTCATTATTTAGGTATAGTATGATTACCCACCAAAAATTGCCGCCAAGGTTCATACAGTTCTATTTTGCACTCTCAAAAAGGGAGGAAAAGGAGTTTTCGAAGCTGGCGTTGTGCAGTTACTTCAGCGGGAAGCGCAGTTATGGCCGGCTGCTTAAGATGCTTGGTTTGGCGAAGTATGGAAAAAATCCGGATCCGGCAGGAGTATATTCTGAACTGCTCAACGATACAAAAATGAATAAAAGAGCTTTATGGAACAGGCTATCCGAGCTGAATTCCATTGCGGAAAAATTCCTGGTTATAAAGAATACAGAAAGAGATGAACTGAAGTCGAAGAGCCTGTACTTTGATGAGCTCTCGAAGCGGAAAGATCACCGGACGATGATGCTGCATGAAAAACCCGTTATGAATTTGCTGGCTGATTCTGTTGGCGTTAACGAAACATCGAACAGCGAACTGGAAATTCTGCTTCAGCTTAGCAGCATGCACTCCGAACGCGATAACTACGAAACTGCTGCAAAACTTTCCTCCCTGCAATCAGATCTCTCGGCATTGAACTTCCTCACAAATTCATACCGCCACCTGCTCGATCGTGAGCTGCAGAAAAGAAATAACATTGTGCAGAAAGATTCACTTATAGATCGCCTGGTAAGCTCGATGGATACATCGGTAATTCTCGAAAAGATGAATTCTCAATTCCCTGAGCGTTACGCCCCGCTTGGTATATATTACAATCTTTACAACGCATTCAGAGAACCGGCAGCGGAATCCCATTATTTCAGCGCGAAAGATATTTTTCTTCACGGTTCAGGCAGTTTCACCGGTGATTTCACCAACAGCATATTGCAGTACCTCAGGAATTACTGCATAGAAAAAACAAACCTCGGCAATTCCGAATTCTACAAAGAGATCTTTGAGCTTAACGAGCTGATACTGGAAAAGGGTTTATTCAGTGACCTTAATGTTATGAATTCACGTACGAACCACTTCAGGAATTTTATCTTTGCCGCATCAAGGCTTAACAAATTCGATTGGATAAGGAATTTTATCAATGAGTATTCCGCAGAAATTCCCGAAGAGAACCGCGATGATGAAGTAAATCTCTCGATGGCGCTGCTTAGTGTATATGAAAAGAAATTTGATACCGCGCTGGAATACCTTTACAGAATAAAAAGAAAAAATTACCTGCATTATATGGATACCAGCATCTACAAGCTCATAGTATTTTTTGAGATCGGCGAGCTTGAAGAAAGCAGGATGGAAATGGCGAGACTGAAGGACTACCTGCGCAAGCATAAGGAGATCCCTTCATACTTCAAAAGCAGCTATCAGCGTTTCCTGGTGAAGTTCTCAACGCTGCTTAAACTGAAAGAAACACCCGATAGCAGCGTTTCCGGACTCTTCATCAAAGAGATGGAAAAGCTGAAATATATCGGGCTTGGCGGCTGGCTATATGAAAAAGGAACCGAGCTGCACCGTCTGGCCCCATAAAGAAAATGTAAAACAGCTTTAGCCGCCGGCTTACTTCGTAAGCCTTTCCAGCATCTTAACAGCGTTTTGGTTTTTAGGATCCAGCTCCACTGCCCGCCTGTAGCTTTCAGTTGCCATGAAGAAATTACCGGAAAGCATGTATGCTTCGCCAAGACTATCAAATGTATTTGCTGAACCCGGGTAAAGCTCGCAGTTCAGCCCGAAGAGCGCTATTGCTCCTTCAAAATCCTTTTTAGCCAGGGCTTTATAACCTAATGAATTGATAAGGTTTTCGGTGATACCGGTTTGGTTTGCCCCGCTTTCTTTCATGTTCCTGATCAGCTCTGCGGCATCTTTGAACCTGCCTTCAGCAAGCAATCCCGAAAATGTGCTTTCCTGGCCGCTTACTTTATTTACCGTGAACTCAATTCCCCTGTAATTCAGCTTAATGGAGTTCTTTCCGACTTCAGCTTTCAACCCGGCGATATCTGTATTATAGCTGTTACTTCCCGCAGGATACAAGCTTGTAGAAACAAAACCCACGCTCCTGCCTAAGAAATCGAACTGGTCAATATTCATTCTAAGCATATTATCCTTTTCGCTTATTACAAGGCTCTGTATTGCTGAAAAGCTGTAAGTCCCGGCCGCATTTTTATTTACCGGGGCATTTTGCGGACTTACATATTCATACTTCAATATCGCATCAATAACAGGATCCCTGCCGGAAAAATAATCCTGTGATGACATTTCAACTGCCAGTTCGGGTTCAGTGGATCTTCTTTTATCCCCTGCAAAGCTATTCTGCCAAAAGATGGAGGAAAGCCTGATCTCCAGGTTTGAATTTGGCAATACTATCGGCCTGTTATCCCCGTAGTGATTTGGTGATGCACCTGTTGGCTCGCCGGCTAAAATGGCTGCGGTATTGAATTCAAGCTTGGTAAGCAGGTACGATGCCGCCGAGAAAGTCTGCCTGCCGGTTACAATAAAAAGCCTGCCTTTAACATTCATTTTTGAGCTGCGGCTTATCATATTTACAAAGGGCTGGCATGTACCGTTATTTCCGCCGTCATTATTCCTTATATCAATTATTGTCCTGCCTATTTCAGCAGTGTTTACAAATTCCTCTAACCGCTTGCAGAAATTCCTCAGGCTATCTGCCGGATCGATCAGAACTCTCCTGTAGTTTATATACAAAGTTTTGCTTTCCGGCAGGTATTCGTACCAGTAATTTTTCTCTGAATTCCTCATGTACAGTGGAAGAGATTTATCACTGCCGGTGCCCTGGCCGTGATGCATGTTCTTCATCTCAGCCGCCTTAACGGTAACATTTACTTCGCTGCCATCTTTTGAAATGGCTGTAACTTTCAGCTCATTTGGATATTCAATTATTCCCATGCCGTTAAGAAACTCCGATATCACTAAGTAATACGGAAGGTTATTCAGCAGCGAGTATTCATTATCCCGCGGCACTAATTTTTCCATTACGCCAATTACTTCATTTATATCCCTGCCATTTAACTTTGTAACCCTGCTGCCAAAGAGATCTTTATAAGCGGGGTCTCCTTCAACAGCATAAAGTCCGTCGCTGAACATATAGAGCTTAATGGGAAAGAAATGCAGCGGGTAAGAAGGCTTTCCGTTATTGTGCATGTTGAAAATATTTATGGCAGAGTGGCCATCGCCGATCATAGCAACAGCTTCAGCTATACGCGCGAGAATTTCATTTTCACCCAGGCGGGGCACCTTCCCTTTAAGGTCGTTTAGTGCAAGCTCAATATTTGTCTTGGATGCGGTATGGTATGGATTAACGTGTACCTTCTCAAGATTATCCAGCAGATACGAGATATCTTCCTGCCATTTTTCATCGCTGAATGTTTTTGTCCGGGTTTGCTGTGAAAATACTGTTGCGGCGGCAGTAAATATAATAAATAAAGCCAGAGGGCGTAAAATTACACTTATCTTCATTTAACTGTGGAGGAAATTGATTTGGAGAGCTATATAATTAGACGCCGCCGGATACGTTAAGGTTTCATTGGAGGTACTATTTCACCATCGTCATCCTGATTGCAGAACTGTAGTTTCCTGCTGAAATCCTGCAAAAATAAACACCGCTGGCAAGCTGCGAACCATCAAGAGTTATTTCATAAGTTCCTGTTTTCAGATAGTCAGTTTCCGGTTTTACAACTGGCTTACCCGCAGCATCGAAAATTTCAACTGACACCATCATTGCCGAAGGGATCTCAAATCTGATCTTAGTTACAGGGTTAAAAGGATTGGGGTAATTCTGCATCAGACGGAAACTTTCAGGGATCACAGACGAGATCTGTGTTATGCCAATTCCACCGCTGGTTGTTCTGAATATCATTCCGTTTTGGCCTGCAGTAATTCCATTTTGCGAATCAGAGAAACTGATGGAATAGAGATCACCCGAAACCGCCGCAGGCTGGATTTCCCAGTTTGTCCCGCCATTACCTGACCGCAAAATGACATTAGTGCCGCAGATAAAAATATTGTTACCTCCATATGTTACTGAGTAAAGCCCATTTGAAGTAACCGGTGCAGCAGCAACCCAATTCAATCCCGCATTGGTGGTTCTGAGAATTTTACCTCCCATACCGCATATGATGCCGGTATTCTCATCGGTAAAGCAAACAGCACGCAGGTCATTGGAAGTACCGCTGGATTGTGCGAACCAGTTTTCGCCTCCATTATTAGTTTTAAGAATTGAACCATTGAATCCTGTTATATACCCGGTTAGATCGTTCACGAAGAAGACACCTGTTAACTCGACATTAACTCCGCTGTTTTGAGTAATCCAGTTAGTTCCCCCGTTCGTAGTTCTTTGCACTACGCCGTTAAGCCCTACCGCAGTTCCTGTTGCCGGACTGCTGAAAGAAATATTCACAAATGTGTTGTTCGTGCCGCTGTTAAGAGTGAGCCAGTTCACCCCACCATTTGTTGACTTCAGGATTATCCCAAGTTCACCGGCGGCATATATAATATCCGGATCCGCAGAAGAGATACTTCTCAAAAATCTGTTAGTTCCGGTGGATAAAGAAAACCAGTTTGAACCGCTGTTGGTTGATTTCAGCACAATTCCGTTTATTCCGCAAACATATGCCGTATTCTGACCGGAAGTTGCAGCTCCCAGCAAAGTAGAGCTTGTTCCGCTGTTTTGCTGCTGCCAGCCTGATTGAGAATATAAAGCAGTATTAAATAGTATGCACAGCAACATTACAATGTTTTTCATATTGTTGTTCTCTTCTTATTTAGTCAAAAATAAGAAAAGCGCTGTTTCCGGATTTACCGTAAATTGACTTTTTGTGCGTTGCGGTATTGGGAAGGTGTGATCATGAAGTGTTTAGCAAATGACTCGCTGAATGAACTGAGATATTCAAAACCTGATTCTGCTGCAATTTCAGAAATTGTTTTCCCCGGGATTTCAAGCAGGATTTTTGCGTATTCAAGTCTTTTGCTTATCAGCATTTGATAAGGAGTTTGTCCGTAAAATTTCCTAAACTCACGCAGCAAATGGAATTCACACATACAAACTGCTTTAGCAATATTCGAGAGGGTTACTTTTTCGTTTAAGCCTGATTCAATGTAGTCTCTTGCTGTTCTCATTTTCCGGTAGATTTCCAGCCGGGTGGATGGCTTAACTGCCTTTACTCTTTCTGCTTCCTTGTGAAGTTCGCGATTTGAAAAAAGTAACTCACCGATCAGCAGGTAAAGCATCTCTTCCCAGCGGATTTCGCTCCCTTCACCGGAATGAATCATACTCTTCAGATCGTGCAATATTGCCAGGATCCTCCCGTTTGCCGGATAGAGTGTTTCAAAGAAATTTATGCCACCGGGACCCGGAGCCGGGTTAGGGCCATCGTTAAGTAATTTGTCCGCGGGCTTTATCAAAGATGTTATTGATGCCCTGAGATACTCCGGCTTGAAAAATACCGAAAAGGATTCGGTAGATTCCGAATCGATCCTGCTGCTGTATTTCTGAAATTCATTCAGCACCAGGAAGTTTTGTGCATCTACTTTATACTTTCTGCTGCCCAGGTAGTAATTTTCAGATCCTTTGAATACATACTTAATTGTTAAAGGGCTGCCGGGATTTTCAGGAAACTCTATAAAACTGCTTTTTGCTGAAATAATGACATTCGTTTCCATGAATTTACTATAATAAGCATTTTCATCAAACGAATTGTCTTCAAAATCCACGAAATTTTTAAATACTGTTATGCTCAAATTGAGGTTTTGGTATATAAATGGTTAGATGCATCAAACGGAGATTTGGTTCAATTCGCCGGGAAACTGCCCCTCAAATTCTACATTTAATTTTAAGTGTTTTTTGAGTAACTTTGCTTCTTCATACCTGTGGCAAGAACCAATAATAATATATATTTAAAGAAAGGACTCTAAATGTCTGGAAATGTTCCAATTACAGTAGCATATGGCGATGGTATCGGACCCGAGATCATGCAGGCAACACTTGATATAATCAAAGCTGCCGGCGCAAAGATTGATATTGAAGTTATAGAAATAGGCGAAAAGCTCTACAATAAAGGTAATGCCGAAGGCATCGAACCTAGTGCATGGACCTCACTTCTGAAGACGAAGGTATTCCTAAAAGCACCTATTACCACACCACAGGGCGGCGGATTCAAAAGTCTGAACGTTGCCACCAGGAAAACTCTTGGTCTCTACGCTAACATCAGGCCATGTGTTTCTTACTCACCATACATTCAAACCAAACACCCCATTATGGATGTTGTGATAATGAGGGAAAATGAAGAAGATCTTTACGCAGGTATAGAGTACAAACAGACTGACCAGGTAATGCAGGGACTGAAGCTTATTTCAGCACCCGGTTCGGAAAAGATAATCAGGTATGCATTTGAATATGCACGCGCGAACAAAAGAAAAAAAGTTACATGCTTCATGAAGGATAACATCATGAAGTTCACCGACGGACTTTTCCACAGAATTTTCGACCAGGTTGGCGAAGAGTATCCTGATATTGAAAAGGAAAGCTGGATCGTTGATATCGGCGCGGCAAAGCTGGCAACTGCTCCCGAAACATTTGATGTTGTTGTTATGGAAAATCTCTACGGCGATATACTTTCGGATGTAACAGCTCAGATGACAGGCTCTGTAGGGCTTGCAGGCTCGGCAAACATTGGCGATAAATGCGCAATGTTCGAAGCTATTCACGGTTCAGCACCAAGGCGCGCAGGGCAGAATTCCGCAAATCCTTCAGGATTGCTGCTTGGCGGAGTATTAATGCTTGCACACATCAACCAGGCTGATATTGCGACCAAAGTACATAATGCATGGCTTAAAACCCTTGAAGATGGCGTGCATACTTATGATATATTCAGGGATGGCGTTAGCAAAGAAAAAGTCGGCACAAAAGAATTTGCATTGGCAGTAATAGCAAGGCTTGGCCAGGTACCTTCAACCTTAAAGCCGGTTGAGTATCATGACTTCGAAGTGAAGATGCAGCCGCATTATGATTACAGGAATATCAAAAAAGCAAAAAAAGATCTGGTTGGCGTTGATATTTTCCTGCACTGGACAGAAGGCACAGCAGAAGAGCTTGGAAATAAACTGAAAGATATTTCAGTTGAAGGCTTGAAGCTGACTGCTATCACAAACCGCGGTGTAAAAGTTTACCCCGGCGGTTTAAAGGAAACATTCTGTGTTGACCACTGGAGATGCAGATTCCAAACTGAAGGCACAACAACTCATCAGGCTGTTCTTGCACAAATGGAAAAATTCAGGGCTGCAGGATTTGATTTCATCAAGACTGAAAATCTTTACACCTTTGATGGTGAAAATGGATTTTCAGCCTAACTAGTTAAGGAAAATCAGAAAAAAACGGCTCTTCAATTTAATTGATGAGCCGTTTTAGTTTAATATGCGTATAACTATAAAAACAAAAGTAGAGCAGAATTATAAAAAAGTTTTCCAAGGGTTTGATATTAACCTGTTTATGAAACTTAAACCCCCTTTGATAGGTTTAAGAATTATAAGGTTTGAAGGCTGCAAAACCGGTGATAATGTTGAGATCTGCTTAAATATGTTTGGATTGAAACAGCACTGGCACTCTGTGATAACCGAAGATTTTGAAAATGAGAACTCGATTGGATTTGTAGATGAAGGAGTTAAGCTGCCATGGCCATTGAAATATTGGCGCCATATTCACAAAATAGAAAAATCTATTGAAAATAGCATAATTATTGATGATATTAGCTGTAATACGGGAAATAAACTGCTGAATTTTTTGCTGTTTCCGGCGTTTTTTCTCCAGTTTTATTATAGAAAACCGGTTTATAAATCTTATTTCCGTAAATAACTTAACGTTTTCATGGTAATTACCTATAGAGCGAATGCCGCATTAGAAGCACACCAGCTTTCTGAACTTTTCAGAGCTTCAGGCATCAAAAGGCCGGTGGAAGATCTGAACAGGATCAAAAAGATGATCGATAACTCGAACCTTGTAGTTACTGCATGGGATGGGGACAGGCTTGTGGGAATTGCCCGCGCGCTTTCTGATTACAGCTATTGCTGTTACCTCTCAGATCTCGCTGTAGATAAAGAATATCAGAGGCAGGGGATCGGGCATGAACTTGTGAATGAAGTTCAGAAACTAGCAGGTGAGGAATCCAACCTGCTGCTTGTCTCTGCTTCGGAAGCAATGGACTATTATCCAAAGATCGGTTTTGATAAATGCACGAATGCGTTTATAGTTCACCGGAAGAAATAGAGGCTCATTTGCAGCCGATACAGTAATTACAACTTGTGTACTTACTGTATTAGTAATTACACTTATAGTATTAACATCTACAGCAGTGTTTGCTTTTTTGTTTCACTCCAAAAACATGACCGAAAAAGAAATCCAGGATCTCAGAAGGCAGTACACCAAAAGCACCCTTTCGGTAAAAAATGTAAGTAAAGATCCGTTCAAACAATTCGAAAAATGGTTCACCGAAGTGATGAATTCCGGTTTCTTTGAGCCTAATGCTATGACCGTTGCTACCGCAACACGCGCAGGGAAACCTTCTGCGAGGGTTGTTCTGCTCAAAGGTTTTGATGAAAGAGGGTTTGTATTCTACACTAATTACAAAAGCAAAAAGGGAAATGAGCTTGAAGAGAATCCGTTTGCAAGCCTGCTCTTTTTCTGGGATAAGCTTGAACGGCAGGTTAGAATTGAAGGAAGGATAGAAAAAGTTTCTGAGCAGGAAAGCACTGATTATTTTAACACCCGCCCGTATAAAAGCAGGGTTGGCGCATGGGCATCAAAGCAAAGCAGCGTTATTGAAAACCGCTCGGTTATAGTTAGTGAATTCCTCAAATACATGATGAAGTTCCGTACTCACGTTCCCCTGCCGCCTGTTTGGGGCGGTTACAGGCTGGTTCCGGATTCATTTGAGTTTTGGCAGGGCAGGCCAAACAGGCTGCATGACCGCATAAGGTACACGCTCAGTAAAAAGATCTGGAAGATCGAAAGGCTGGCACCTTAACCCCCCGCAATCATAAGTTATTTCAGAGATTGATAAAGCTTAGCGGCTTCTTCAACCACCCACGATTTATATGCAAAGTAATCATCTTTTTCAAGGTCATCTATCACCACAGCCAGCGCATGTTTATCTGATTTATACCGGATATTATTCAGCTGGTTGGTATATTTTATGAACTTATTGTACTGCTCTTTCCTTATATCCGCTATATACTTATTGTTCTGCACAGTTTTTTTGAAGGTATCAAGCAGTGACTGCAGCGGTATGTTCCACACCAGGACATAATATATTCTGCATTGCAGCAGGCGAATGTCCATTTTCAGATAAACTTCTTCCGCCTTGGTTTTAGCAAGATACTCCAGGGCTTTTTCATAGTTACCCTTTTCATATTCAAGGAATGACATTGAATAGAAATAATACTGCTCTCTTGTAACTTCCTGAAGCTCGGTCTTATACTTATTTATGAACTCAAGCGCGGAATCAAAATCTTTCATTTTGCATGCGTTAACAACAAAGCTTGTGTAAAAAGAGTTTGGCATGCTTCCGTGGATCAGGTAAGTACCTTTGGCAAGCTCGAGATTGTAAACATCGAGTGATTCCTTAATGAATTCAGATTTTCCATGCCGTGCCATCCTCACACTGTAGTTTTCCAGGTTGATATATAGATCGCCAATAGCATGCCCTACCTGATTCTCATATTTTACAACCAGATCTTTCAGCTTATAATAATTCTCTTCATCATCGGGAGTAAGAAAAAGCATTATCACACGGTAATAGATAACTATCATCGGGACGTTTTCAAACTGCTCAACATTGAAGTTTTTAAGCATCTGCTCAAAAACGGAAGTATCGGCCTTAACATTATAGAGGTAGTTTGTATTCAGCGTAATAGCGTAATATTTCAATACGCTGATAAGGTAGTAATGCGTAATGTTATCGGAAAACAGGTGCAGGTTTTCGCTGGTGAGGTACTTTTCATATTTACCCAGGTAAAGCTCTGCCAGGTAGCTGAGCTTATGCTCTGCAAACATATACCTGTACATATAATAGGAACCGTCACGGGTGGTTTGTTCATCAAGCTGTTTGTATGCTGTCTCAACGGTTTTTTCAAAATCTTTGTACAGCCTGCGCTCATGCAGCTCTTCAAGCAAAATGCTCTGGAACCGCAGGTCATCGGAGGTGAAGCGGTTATATGCTATGAACTTTTCAACCAGCTCATACAGGTAATACATCAGCAGCCTTAGCGTACTATCTTTATAGGGCTTGCCGGGGAATATCCGCGAAAACACTTTTTCCTTCTCGATCTTTCCCGCTTCAAACGCCGGGTAACATTTCCTGATCTGTTCGAAAAGTCTTACTACATTAACATTTTTGTTGAAAAAAGGCGAAGTTACAAATTCACCAAATTCTTTTATCTCCTTCGGAGAAAATGTTTTGAATGCGTCTATTAAACTGCTTCTGTTCAATTTTTTCTTAACTCCCTTGCTTTTTCTAAAAGCCAGTCCTTTTCAATTGTGTTATTTGCTTCTACCAGCTCATCGATCAGTTTATCCAGGTCAGGCGGACTGTTCTTTTCCCTGTACTTTACAAGCTTAGTGAAATATTTCAGAAAGTTCACAACCCTTTCGTGCCTTATCAGGGAAAGAGAATTTTTGTTATTATTCAGGAAATGCCTGTACGAATCAATGTGGTAAACTACCTGGGTAAACATACCAAGCTCGTAGCTTACCATTGAAGTAAGATTTCTTACAGGTATTTTATATTGTATATGCCTGATTGTTTTTATCCCGTTTAGATGCTTAAGCGTTTCTTCAAAGTTACCTTTTGAAAAGCTAAGCCTTGCAAGCGAGTAGCCGTGAACAACATCCCTGTTATCAGGTGAAACCTCATCGGAATACCTGTTGATGAACTCCTCAACCCACTCAAACTGCCCGGCGGCAATTGCCGTAATAACAATGTTACCGAACATAAGATCATCAAAGTAAATATGTTCGCTGGCAGCGTATAGTTTTTGCGCTATACATATTTTATAAAGCTCAAGCCTTTCAACCGCGAGGCCGCTTACTCCTCCAAACGATCTTTCAATGAGGAAACTCTGCAGAACATTATGCAGGCTGTACCTATCGCTGTGGCTTAAAAAATCTACGCCGGTAACCAGTATCTCTTTCAGCTTCTCGTAATCTTCTGTTCTTTTCTCTTTGATAAGCAGCACTTCATACAGGTGAAGCTTGATCTTTATTTTGTTCCTGAAATAATCATCCTTGTTAAGAAGGTAATCCAGGATATGATCAGTAAACGAGCTGTCAAACTGTATCTGCTCATATTGCGCTTTATCAAGAATAAACCTGTAATGGTTCAGCATCTTTGCCAGGTAGTAGCTTGTAAGCTCATCATCAATATATGAGATGGTATTTTCCGAGTAATTCTTAAAATCCTTCTGTTTGAACTTGCTCCAGTCGAGGTATATTTCCTTTTGCTCTTCCAGCTCGTACTTCTTGAAGAAATAATCGGTATCGTGATATTGGATCGAGTTAATATCCTCTTCAATTTCTGAATAATACTTCAGGAACACCTTTTCGAGCTTTCTTTCATTCAGCTCTTTCAGCAGATTTATTCCGCGGGTAAGGTCATCTTTTCTGAAATTAATATATGCCAGGTAGTCCTCGGCAAGCTTCCCCAGGTTAAAGGTAACCGATCTCATGAAGCCATCATTATATTCTTTTCCTTTAAACAACCGCGAATAAGCATATTCCTTCTTTAGCTTAGGTCCCTCAAACTCAGGGTAATGTTTCTTCAGGTAATCGTAAAGCGCGATAACATTTTCATTCTTGTTAAAGAACGGAGATCTAACGAACTCGCCAAACTCCTTGATCTCTTTAACAGAGAATTTGCTTAGCATATTTAGGAGAGTAGCACTTATCATTTGATTTTTGGCGATTTAAGGCGCAATATAAAGTACTTTTGAAGTATAAAAAACTCATTTGTTTTACCAAAAAAAGTGCAAATGCCGCCCAATTTCGGCAATTCTTATATCAAGTCTTTTGATGGTGCCAAAACAATGAAGCAATAAACACTTTTTTGCAGCCAGGTTTTGTCTGAATTTCAAAACATAGTGAATTTTCTGAATCGATTTAATTGCGAAAATAGCTCAATAAACCTAACATTAAGGGTTCGAAAGGTATTTCTGCCCAAACAAAACGATATTTCTTTCAAAACATAACATTCCAAAACTTCAATTTAAAAATTTCCATACATAGACTGCTGATTCTACATTGGTTTACATCTCAATGAATAAGTTTTGAGGTACTCAGGCGCAAACAACAAATAAACAACTATTGATTCATTTCTTTGTTAACGGGTGGGTTCTATGCTATTTTTGTATCAAGTTAATAAAACAAAACAACAATAACCAAGAAAGGAATTACCAAAATGTTCGGATTCGGAAAAAAGATCGAAAAAGACCCAAAGAAAGCACTCGATAATGCTGATAAAGCAATAAATTCTGGAGTCTCAGGATTTCTGACCAAAACATTCATGGGGCAGGATTTTGTTGACCAGACAAATGCCAGCCTTAATATGGCAAAGAATTATACCGATACCGGTAATCTTGCACAAACAGGAATGGGCGGCACTGCTGAAGTATTAAGTATTGCAGATACCGGCGCATTGATAAACTACAATCCGGTAGTGAAGATGAAGCTGAATATCACGCCGCAGTTCGGTCCGGCATTCCAGGCAGATGTTGAAACGGCAGTTTCGAAGATCGCAATTCCCAGGGTTGGTGATAAGATCAATATAAAATACAATCCCGCAAACACTTCACAGGTTCTTATCATATAAATTTTTTTAGAAATTACACACAGGGTAAAACTTAACCGCTTTAAACAATACAGGAGGAATTCACAAAAATGAGGTTCACAAAAGCATTAATGGCGTTGGCAGTAATAATGATGGTATTTTCCGGCTGCGGAAGGATCAAACAGATCCAGCAGATAACAGATAAATTCTCAGGAGACCGTCTCTATTTCTGCGAAAAATATGTAACAAAAGAGATCGGCGAAGATACAAAATTCAAAGCCGGTAAAGTAACAGTTATGGTTAAGCTTCAGAATCCGATAGGAGAAAAGGAAGTAGATATCAACGTTACAGATGCCGCTACAGGCAAAGCCGTTGAAACATTCCCGTTCACCGTACAGCCAAGCTGGGATTATATCCACTTTGATGACGTTGAATTCGGTGAAAAAGGCAAATATAAAGTAAGCTGTATCAAGAAAAACGGCGATGTAATTGCCACCGGCGAAGTAGAAATTATATAAACAAGTTAAACAACTAATACCTAAACCAGCCCGGAAGGAGGCAGCCTGCCGGGCTTGTTTAAAAAAGATCCGTACCCGCCTAATGGAAGTAATTAAAAATGAATACAGTGAACAGGATAAGTTTGGAAGTATATGCTGAATTATGCGCAAAGATCAATGGAGAGATGGATGATAGTGAAGCGTGCTTAAGAATAGCTGAAGAATCCGGTTACAGCAGGTCTGAATGGAACTCAGCCCACACAAGCTGGCAGGAAAAGATAACCGACCCTGCAGATATGGGGAAGACCGCCTCCAGGTTCATGCACTTCTGGAAAGAAGCAAAACATAAGCTGGATAAAAAGTAGAGTTTATAATCGTAAGATTATATCATTAAGAAGCACCCCCCAAATTGCCGCAGATAAAAAAGTCTGCGGCATTTTTATTTCTCAAAAACTGCCTTAAAAAATCAGAGTTACTTCGTTAAATTTCGGAAATTTAAAAGTTTAATAGCCTTAAACCATTTGAGTTTTTAGTTCATCCTATTAATAAAGCAACTATAATAAAATAGGATAAAACATGAAATTTACAGGCATTTGGGCGATTGTCCTCTTAATATCAATATTTATGACCAAATCAATAACGGCCGATGATGCCAGGCTTCTGTTCGAAAAAACGCTGACAACCGAGCCCGGCAAAGACCTCACCACGAGCCTCATCGCAGGCAGCGTTACAGTTTCTTCATGGAGCAGCAATGAAGTAAGCGTCAAGGTTTACGGAAATGACGAAGCAGAAGAAAAGATAATTTTCACCGCGGAGAATGTTCCTTCGGGTGTGAAGGTTGAAGGCAAACAGAAAGATTCACGCAATATGAAGAACCTGACAATTAGAGTGGAGATCATAGTACCTGAAACATATAATATTGCACTTAACAGCTCAGGCGGTTCTTTTTCAATTAAAGATATATCAGGTAAGATAGTTACCAATTCTTCAGGCGGAAGTATTAAGATCGATAATACTGTGGGTAACCTGGAAGCGTACACTGCAGGAGGAAATGTAAAGATAGATGGATCTGTTGGCGATATTAAAATATCAACATCAGGAGGAAGCATTTCAATTGTCAGCTTCAGCGGAAGCGTTGATGCTTCTACTGCCGGCGGCGATATAAATCTTGACGGCGGTGATGGAAGAATTGATGCCTCAACTGCAGGTGGTAATATCAGGCTTAATTATTCCGGCAAAAACTATGGCATCGATATGAGCACACTTGGCGGAAACATTACAGCAACCCTGCCCGCTGATTTTGACGCGAACGCGGATATCGGTACGCTGGCAGGTAAGATCTCATGTGACTTTGCCAAAGTTGAAAACAAAAGCGTTATATCTTCATACATAAACACCAAGTTCAATAACGGTGGCGAAATATTTAAATGTACTACTTCAGCCGGAAACATAGTTGTAACTAAGAAATAACAGATAAAATAGTTCAGATCACAAAAAGTTTGAATATTATAAAGCAGCAAAACAAAAGGAAGAGAAATAGGCCGGGGCAAAAGCCCCGGTTTTTTTATGGAAACAAATAATGCATGTTTTACATTAAACTATATATAGAAGCATTGGAGTATGACCTCACCCCCTAACCCCCTCTCCTGGAAGGAGAGGGGGAATGAAAACTTGAGGTATTTCCTGTCAACCTAGGGAGATTGAGTGAGGGTAAAGAACTTGGCCGGTGTACGACCTGTCTCTTATACACATCTGACGCTGCCGACGACGGAGAGAGTGTA
>JACSRQ010000176.1 GCA_014879675.1 Ignavibacteria bacterium | reverse complement strand
TATCTTTTCCGCTTCTATTATTACCATTCAGGATTTACGAAAAGATCGAAATTCAAACAGCCAAAAAAATAATTAACAGGTACCTGAAGTTAAATGTCTGATAAAATAGCAAAAAATCTTACCCAGGAATACTGGGATAAACTTCTTAGTGAAAATACTTCTCTTAAAGGCGTAGGATGGCCTAATTGGCCGGAGTCTTATAATCTTATACTTTACAAAAAATATTTGTTGGGTTTCGAAAAAGTCATACAAAAACTGCAGCAGGAACATAACTTGAAGCTGGATGACAGTATTTCTGTTTTTGAGATCGGACCGGGTTCAGGTTTTTATACAAATTATTTCTACCAGGCAGGCGTAAAAAAATACCTTGGTGCAGATATAAGTGAAGCATCCGTAAAGAAACTCAGCGCAAAATACAGCAAATTCAGTTTTATAAGAAAAGATATTTCCGAAGATGATGATTTCATTGCCACAAATATAGGCGCATTTGATCTGATTTGTATCGTCGATGTTCTGCTGCATATCACTGATGATAACAAGTTCAGAAGAGCGATAGAAAATATCGGCAAATTACTAAAACCCGGCGGCTTTCTTATAATAGGTGACGCAATAAGCATTTACAGAAAATCTAACCATGCAGAAGGTTCTAAATATACTCATGATGTATCCAGGCATATTGACTATTTGAAAGAAAGAACAAAAAAAAGCAAGCTGGAGCTTCAAGGAATTTATCAACGTTATAATTTTTATCTCAATAAAAATTTTGATTTTAAATATCCACTGTTTGGCTACCTTAACCGGCCTTTTTTCTTCCTATTGAATGGGGGCCTATCTGTTTTCAGAAACAGTGATCTTATTGGAAAGTTGGTTGGTTACCCACTATCTATAATGGATTCTTTGATAACCCCATTTCAAAAATACAGCAAGAACAGCAAGTTTCTCATATTTAAGAAAGAAGCATGACTCCCCTCCTGTTCATTAAACATAAGAATTTTAATGCCCGGACAGTTGATAATGACATCCTGATCCTCTCAAAGGAATATAAGGTCAGGATGTACGAAGTGAATACATCAAAAGGCTTTGGATTCTTTCTTGCATTGATCAAAGAGTTCTTCTGGCTTTTAGTGAATATACACAGATACAAAGTCCTGTTCATTTGGTTTGCAGACTACCATTCATTCTTTCCAGTCTTTTTTTCAAAATTATTCAACAAAACCTGTGTGATTAACATTGGCGGATACGATGCTGACGAAATCTTAACCGGCAACCCATCAACTTTGAAGGAAAAGCTCCGGAAATTCTGTGTAAAATACTCCGTAAAGAACGCTTCTGCACTTTTGCCAGTTTCAAATGTCATAAAAGGTTATCTAGAATCAGCCTCAGGCAACAGAAACATCAGGACAATGTATTGCTGCATTGATACAACCAAATTTATTCCCGCTGTGATTCCTGTTAAGGAGAATATAGTTGTTACTGTGGGCGGTGGCGGCGAGTTCATTAAAGAGGCTAAACGTAAAAGGCTCGATTATTTTATTGCTTTGGGTGAAGAGTTTAACAAAAGAAATCCGGAATATAATGCACGATTCTTTGCAATTGGCCATAACCCAGGAAATCCTGTTCACAACTTCCTCTCAGAACTTGTCGTATCCGAAAAAGTTGTTCTTATACCCTCTACAAAGTCAATTGAGGAATTGGTTCAGTATTTTTCATCTGCTTCTGTGTACATGCAGCTATCATACTATGAGGCATTTGGGATTGCGCAGGTCGAAGCAATGCTGTACGGCTGCATTCCGGTTTCGAATCCCGGTGGTGCGATCGCTGAAGTAATTGGTGATGCGGGTTTTACCGTGAAGGATTATGATACAGACGGGTATATTCGAATCTTAAAAGAGATTTTTGATCATAAGCATGAAGGTTTAAGAGCAAAAGCACAGAAAAGGGCAATTAACAATTTTTCACTCGAAGCAAGAGAAAATAAACTTCTTCCCTTTTTACGGAATCTACTCTAACCCGCTCTATTCTCAGCCGTTAAGTTCTTCTATCTTCGCTAAAAGCCATTCCTTTGAGTTCGTTGCTGTGCTGCTGATATCACTTTTCAGGAAATGCAGCTCTTCTATGCGCCTGTCTGATTCAAAATTCGACGTTACTATCCTTATCAGCCTGGTATAAAATAAACAGAAATTGGTGTATGAATTCCGGTGAAGCGCAGCAAACGTTTTATCATTTGTTATCATATGGCGGTATGTATCCGCAAATGATATCGCAGGCTCATAATCCTTAAGCTCGTAGAACATCTTCATTGTCATGGTTTTGATCTCATGCTTCGAAAGAAAATGGTCATTCTTAACTGACTGCAGCTCTTTGATAGCATCGCCGTATTCTTTGCGGCAGTAGTGGATCTGTGCCCTGGTCCACGCAGAGAGACTTTCCCGCTGCTCGGGCAGTATCTTATCGATATACTTCTCCATAAAATCTGTAATCCACTCAGCCTTAACAAGGTTGAATGCCGTTAATACAATATTGCGGTATGTGTGCAGATTCATATAGTCGCCCTTCTTCTGCACATACAATCCCCTGCCCAGCATTTCTTTATGTACCTCGTGCAGTTCCGCGGAAAAATACCTTTTGCCCTCAACAAATTTCCGTGTGCATATGTTTTGCAGGCTCACCATAATTGTGAACTGGTTTTCCCATGTGAAAAAACCTAATGAGCGCAATGCCGCTTCTTTGTATCTAAAATATGATTCATCCTCTTCGATATTCAGAAAACTGAGATAACGGCGGTAGAACAGCTCATATACCGGGTAAAGCTCCGGGGTATTTTTCTCCAGGATCTTTCCAAAGCCTTCAAGGTCAGTTCTCTGCAGCAGCTCAAGCACAGTGTTTTCCTCACCTTTATACATTGTTGTGCTGCCGACCAGTATATTAAAGCCGATATCCAAAAGATTCAAAAGTGAATCATACACCAGGTAACCCTGAACAGCCTGCAATGACTCCTGCTGCTTTTTTAACAGGTGGTTGAAATCCAGATAAAAATTTATTTTCTCCAGCTCCAGCTTATACCTGTTCCTGAAGTAATCCAGGTCAACGGAATTTTCAAGCTTACCCAGCTTCTTTTCCAGCGCAGCGGATTCACTTTCGAACAATTTCTCTATTCTTTTTTCACGTAACTTCTGAATATACAATAATTCCGTCACATCAGTATTTTCATTGTATGCTTTATACCTGAGAAACTGTTCAGCAAGCTTTATGATGCCCGAGCTGAGCTTTCGCATAGTGGCATCACTATACTCCCTCTCTTGGTAAAGTTTCCTAAACAGATTTTCTTTAGCAAGCTCTTCACCTTTGAATTCAGGGTAGCTCTTTCTTATTTCATCAAAGAATCTCAGCAGGTAGCTGCCTTCCTTGTTGAAGAAAGGTGTTTCTATGAACTTTCTGAATTCTTTAAGCTCCGCGGGCGTAAATGCCTGTAATATTTTAATTAATCTTGAGTTGAACATATCTTCCTCACAAATTAATGAATAATTTCGTAAAGATTTATTCAAAATTGAGGTTTTTTGATATTAAGTTGGAGAATTAAATTGTAGTATTTCCCCTCACAAAACTCAATATTTTTCTTTGCGGAGACGGGATTTTTCCGATAGATTTGCTGTAAATCAAACAAAAACTCAATAAAACAAAGAAAACCGATCATGAAAAAAATGCTCATATTCCTCGTATTGCTAAACAGCATGATAAATTCACAATGGATAACCCGGCAATACCTGCCGAATTACAATTCCTCTAATTTCGTAAATGGCAGCGGTACCGGATTTTCGGTGTGCGAAAACTCC
The DNA here is from genome assembly GCA_014879675.1 of Ignavibacteria bacterium. GTDB lineage: Bacteria > Bacteroidota > Ignavibacteria > Tepidaquicellales > OLB5 > OLB5. The sequence goes on along the minus strand of JACSRQ010000176.1, from coordinate 10,928 downwards.
TGCATCCGCAAATCCACAGATGGCGGACTTACCTGGCAAAACCAGGCAGGGAATTCTCCTGCGGGGTTTTCCTCGGTTTTCTTTATCAATCAGAATTCCGGATGGGCAACAGGACAAAATGGAATGATAAGAAATACAACTAACGGAGGAGTTAACTGGAACCCGCAAAATTCAGGTACTACTGATTTTCTTTCTTCCGTATTTTTTGTAAATTCATCAACCGGGTTCATTTCTTCTTTGGGTAAAGTACTGAGGACATCAAACGGAGGGGTTAACTGGAACGCTGTTTCTGCGGGAACCAACCCATACCGGGCGGTCCAGTTCATTGATCAGAATACCGGGATCATCTGCGGATTGAATGGTACGATACTTACTACAACAAGCTCGGGAATGAACTGGAGCCCGCAGGTAAGCGGTGTAAATGACATTTTGAATACCGTGAAGTGTTTTTCAAATGGAATATATTTCATCGGCACTTCAAATGGCAGAATTCTAAGGTCAACAAATTATGGCTTAAACTGGATAACGGTAAATACAGGCACAACCGAGGGAATTTCTTCTTTGGGAAGCCTCAATAATGGCAGCGGGTTCTTCTGTACTTCGACAGGTTTGATATTCAAAAGTACTGATTCAGGTATAACCTGGAACCAGGTTTTTTCAATCCCCGGCATTTTCCTGAACAGCATAAGTATTCCTGATCTGAATGGCACAACGGTTCTTGCTTTCGGTTATAAGGGGTTCATACTGCGTTCCACAAATTCCGGCACTAACTGGTCAACAATAGAAGGCAGTATTTACAGCGAAACAATTGGTTCAATATGCTTTCCTACACAGCAAACGGGTTTTGCCGGCGATTTTTCCGGCACACTGTATAAAACAACAAATTCAGGAATTAACTGGGCTATAAGCAGCCATTGGGAAAACTGCTCATTTTATAAAATGAATTTTATAAACTCCACAACCGGATTTGTTTCGGGCGATAGCTTAAATGATGTTATTTTATGGAAAACCACAAACGGGGCTGCTTCTTGGGAAAGAAGAATGATCACAGATATTACTGCGCTTAACTCGGCTTATTTCCCCTCTGCATCAACCGGATTTATTTGCGGATCAAGTGCAGCAGATGTTGGTTCCAAAATCCTCAGAACAACCAACGCGGGCAGTTCATGGACACATTTGTTTACTTCCTCAATGAATGCTATTGATATTTATTTTATGAATACTTCAACCGGATGGTGCTGCTGCGATGGTGGGATGATCTGTAAAACTACAAATTCCGGAAGCAACTGGATAGAATTAAGCACACCCGTTAATATTACTTTATACTCCATTTATTTCAGCGATGCTTTAACCGGTTACACGTGCGGCGATAGCGGAAAGGTTTTAAAAACTGTAAACGGGGGTTTAAACTGGAATTTGCAGATATCAGGTACAACCGAGAACCTGTACTCTCTGCACTTCGGTAGCCCGTTAAACGGCTGCGCAGCAGGCAGGAACGGCGCAAGATTAGTAACAACTAACGGAGGGATTAACTGGATAAATCAGAATGATATTTCCGGAGTGAATCTATATTCAGTGTTCTTTTCGGCAGCGGGGAATGTTTACACCTGCGGTGATAACAGCATGATCTCGTACTATGACCTCGCACTTGTCCCGCTTGCAACAAACAATAATAATTCCCCCTCTGATTTCAGGCTGTACCAGAATTATCCGAATCCATTTAACCCTGTTACAACAATAAGCTTTGATATTAATGAACCCGGATTCGCAGAGATCCGCATCTATGATATAAAAGGAAAGGAAGTTACAACAGCATTAAACCGAACCAACTTGCAGCGGGGCAATCATTCTGTAAACTTTAACGCGGCAGATCTCAGCAGTGGTGTATATTTCTACAGGATCATATTTAATAACGGCATCAAAGTTACAGTGGATTCCAGGAAGATGATTTTGATCAAATAGCCTGTCCAGGCAAACAGTTACTATCAAAAAATAAACATTTTTGCAGGTTAAGTACATAAAATACATACTTTAAAACCTTGTTTTAAAAAAAGAAATATTTTAATTTAAAAGATACCTAAAGGAGGTAACAATGAAAAAGTTCTTTAAAATACTGGGCATTTTGCTCATTGTTGTAATTGTTCTTGCCGGCGCGGGATTCACTTACCTGATGGTTGCATTTCCCAAAGTGAGTGCGGCACCAGAAATAAAGATCGATCCAACACCCGAAAGGATCGAACGCGGAAAATTCCTCGCTAACAGCTTTGCATTCTGTATTGATTGCCATTCTGACCGTGACTTAAATAAATTCAGTATGCCAGTAGTGCCGGGTACTGAAGGCAAAGGCGGAATGGATTACGGCGAAGGCGCGGGTTTTGTTCCTGCATCAAATATTACTCCTGATAAAGAAACAGGCATTGGCAACTGGACAGATGGTGAAATTTTCCGCGCCATTACATCCGGCGTAAGGCCCGACGGCAGCTTCCTGGCTCCAATGATGCCGTATCCCATGTTCGCGAAAATGGATAAAGAAGATCTTTATTCCATTATAGCATACATAAAAACACTTCCGGCTATCAATAACAAAGTACCGGAGAAAAAATTGAAATTCCCTTTAAGCGTGATCTTCCGGACTATTCCCTCGGATGTTAAAGAATTCGGTAAACGTCCGGATCCTTCAGATAAGGTAAAGCTGGGCGAGTATTACGGCGCCGCATGTAAATTCTGCCATTCGCCAACTGATAAAGGTGACTTTATTCCCGGCAAAGAATTTTCAGGCGGCGTGGAGTTCCCCATGCCTGATGGTACAATAATTAGATCCTCAAATATTACCCCTGATAAGGAAACAGGTATCGGAACAATGTCAAAAGAAATATTCCTGGCAAAATTCAGGTCATGTGCAGATGTTAATAACCTCGACCCCAAAAGCCGCGGATTCAACACCCCCATGGCGTGGAATTTCATAGCTGAAACTGCATCTGATGATGACCTTTCGGCAATATATGATTACATTATGAGGCAGCCTGCAGTAAGCAATAAGGTCGAAAAACTGACCTTACAGGGCATGAAGTAAACAAAACAATTGCGGCAAAAAAAGCAGGTCAGTTTCGCGGCCTGCTTTTTTTATGCCCCGAATTTACAGCATTAAGTACATAAACATGTGCATTTGTGTGAGTTGAAATACAGATTTACTTCCCCCGGTTTAGCTATTAATTCTACATTGGAATTTTTAAAATGTTACGTTAAATTGAGATTCAACCTCCAATTTATCAGTAAAACTAAATGAATATTTTAAAAGGTTTTTTAACTCTAGTCCTCTTTTCCTGCATTATTAATATTTCAGCGCAGGAGCTTCAGATCGTCAACAGTCCATACGAAAATGCTGATGAACTCATCAGCAAACGTAAATCATTCAACCGTGAAAAATGGTTTTATGAACAGAGAATGTACCCGAACAATTATATCCCCGAAGACGCATACATAAATGCGGTTAAACAGAGGGATGAATTGCGCAAAACCAACGGATTCGTTTTGAATGCAGCGGCTCCCTGGGTAAGTTTGGGTCCCACATCAGGATTCTACTTCTCATACACAAATATATCGGGCAGAGTCACAACTGCAAGATATAATCCATTGAATCCGAATATAATTTATATTGGCGCGGCGTTTGGCGGCGTATGGAAATCTACAAACGGTGGGAGCAATTTCTTCCCCGCTTCAGATTTTACTGAATCCATGTCTTCAGGCTCCATTACCATGGATCCCGTAAACACCAATATAGTTTATTACGGTACCGGGGAAGCAACGTACAGCGCCGCTTCGTATTACGGCAGGGGTATTATGAAATCAACCAACGCCGGCGGTTCATGGACAAATTATATGGCAGGTCTTCCCAGCCAAACATATTGCTCAAGGTTAGTTATCAGACCCGGCTTTTCAAATCAATTATTCGCTGCTATGGGTACTTCGGGACTTTATAAAAGTACTGATGCAGGGGTTAACTGGACAATTGTTCTAGGCGGCAGATGTGATGATATCGTGTTTTCTCCCGACGGAAACAATGCATACATTGCAGGCAACGGTACCGGCTATAGAGTATCAACCGATGGAGGTGCAACCTTTACCGCAAATTCAACTTTGACTATGGGAACCCGTAACCATCTTGCGATCTGCAAGAATGTTCCCTCGGTGCTCTATTGCGCAGTTTATTCAGGAAGCTCTATCACAGTTTTTAAATCAACAAATTCAGGAACGAACTTCTCACAGGTTGCAGTTGGAACAGATTTCAGTGGAAGCCAGGCATGGTATGATTTTTACATGCAGGTTAATCCGTTCGATCCTAACTATGCCTATGTAGGTTCAATTGATATCTGGAGAACAACCAATGGCGGCACTAGTTTTCAGAATATAACAAACGGATACTCCGGCGGCGTTGTACATGTAGATCAGCATAATATGGATTTTAACCCGCTGGATGCAAACGAGCTCATCGCAGTTAATGACGGCGGTGTATGGAAATCAACAAACCGCGGTACTAACTGGATAAACCTGAATGCAGGATTAACATTGACCCAGTTCTACAGGATCGCGACAGACCCGACAAACATGAGCCATATTGCAGGCGGCACGCAGGATAACGGAACCCAGCGTACTCTGGGCACTCCGAACTGGACTGCAGCTTTCGGCGGCGATGGCGGTGAAGTGTGTTTTAATATTGCAAATCCAAACCTGATGCTTGGCGAAACCCAAAATAACGATGTTAGACGTTCACCCAACGGCGGCGCAAGCTGGCAGAGTGCCACAAGCGGACTCACAGGATCAGGAGCATGGGTTGGACCATTAATTTCTCATCCAACTTTAGAAGGTGTGTTCTACACAGCAAGACAGCAGGTTTTCAGAACATCTACAGGCGGTATTAGCTGGACAGCTATTTCTTCCGGAACCGGCGGGACAATCAGGGAATTAGCGATCAGTCGTTCAAATCCACAGATAATGTATGCTACTTCTGGACCTAACATTTATAAATCTACTGACCAGGGTGTAACATTCACAAATGTTACTGTCGGGCTTCTCAACAGGACAATCACAGGTGTGTATGTACATCCCGATTCCTCAGACGTGGCAGTTATTTCTTATTCAGGTTTCGGCACCGGCAAAATATACAAGACAACAAACGGGGCGGCTTCATGGACAAACATAAACGGGAATCTGCCTGACTCTCCCGTTAATGATGTATTGATCTTCTACCCGGGCATTTCAACAAGCATTTATTATGCAGCTACAGATGTTGGAGTGTTTTTCACTAGTGATTATGGCACTACTTGGACAGAACTTGCGGACGGGCTTCCTAATACTGTTGCAATGCACCTTGATTATCACCAGGCATCAAACAAGCTCAGAATAGGTACTCATGGCAGAGGCGTATGGGAAACAGATGCGGCTTTGGGACTTGTCAATTACAACAATGAGGTCCCGGCATCATATTCACTTCAGCAGAACTACCCTAATCCGTTCAACCCTGTAACTACGATAAAATACGATGTGATTAAGAACGGACTCGTAAAGCTTTCGGTATTTGATGTACTTGGCAAAGAATTGAAATCTATAATAAATCAAGTGCAGCCAGCCGGCACATATACCGTGCAGTTCGATGCATCACAGCTCACAAGCGGTGTATATTTTTATAAGCTTGAAACGGGCGGCTTCGTTGAAACAAAGAAGATGATGCTTGTGAAGTAAATTGTAACAGTAAGTTGTATCACAGTAAATTTTTATCATAACAAAAGGGGCTGAATGCCCCTTTTTGTTTTATCAACTCTGATCCGGTTTTACAAATTTTGTTCCGGTTGTTCCACTTATTCAAGCTCCCCGCTTGTAGCATGGAAATAATCACCGTGCAAATGCCCTCTAAGCGTTATGAACCTGTGATCGTTGTTCAGCTGCGGCAATGACATATCAAGTGTAACTTTTTTCACAACACCGTTTTTATCCTTCGCGAAAAACATCATACCGCCTTCAGGATTTGTAGTTACACCCTTCTCGTGAACGATCTCTACTTTGATATCTTTGCTTGCCGTATTGTTCACATCAAACTTATCAAAGGTACCTATTGCCTCGCTGGTTGATGATACAATTCCATACACGAGATAAATGGCAAACAACACAACAACGGAAATTATCAGGATCTTTATATTTTTATTCATATTTATTACGGATTTGATGTTTTTGGATTACATTTTCGTTCAACTGGTCATTTGTTTTTTACATATTTATCCAAAAACTTTACAACTCTCGGATAAATATCGAGGCGGTTCTTTTGTTTTGATACTCCGTGGCCCTCATCGTCATAAATATGCAGCTCTGATACTCCCCCATTATTTATCAATGCTTCATGCATTTGTTCGGCTTCGCCAACAGGCACCCTGGGGTCATTCCTTCCGTGAATTATCATCAAAGGCGCGCGAATATTCTTCACTTTGTGAACCGGAGAAATGCTTTCGAGGAATTCTTTATCTTTCTCCAGGCTGCCGTATTCACTTTCGCGGTTCATTCTGCGGTAATCAGCGGTGTTTTGCATGAAGGTAACAAAATTTGCAATTCCCACAACATCAACTCCCGCGGCAAACAGATCAGGATATAGCGTCAGGCATGCAAGCACCATATAACCGCCATAGCTTCCTCCGTAAACCGCTAACTTGGTTTCATCAATATCGCCCCTTGTTTTCAGGTAATCAACAAGCCAGGCAATATCTTTTACAGAATTCTCCCTGTTCTTAACATTATCCAAAGCTGCGAATTTTTTACCGTAGCCGGTGCTGCCGCGGACATTTGGCTCAATAATTGCATACCCTGCACTGATAAAATACTGGTACAATGAAGAAAACCCGTAAGTTGACTGTCCTTCTGGCCCGCCGTGCATTGAAATTATACATGGCAGCTTTTTGCCATCTGAATTTTTGGGCAGGTACAGAAATGCAGGAATAGTAAGGCCATCAAATGACTTATAGCTGATAAGCTCAGGCTCAACAAAAGTTTTGGGATCTATTCCAGCAAGCGAGGGATATGTTACCTGTTCAATAACACCTGTTACATAATTCCACTGGTATAGAACCGATGGATTGGAGGCAGAATTGATACCTATAATAACTCTTTCATTGTCGTTTGCAAAGCTTCTTGCAGTAACGCTTGATGTTTTGAGCATTGCGGGGATCTCGATCTCTCGTTTCGCATCGAAGTCATACATGAACAGCCTGTCATACCCGTTATCGTTTATCTGCAATATTAGTTTTGATCTATCCTGCGAAAAATTTACACCGGATACATCGGCATTCCTGTAATTCTCAAGAAAGCTGAATTCCGGGTAAGAGATGTTACCTGATTCAAGGTTATACACACCCAGTCTGTAAAAATCATTCCTGTAACTGGTATTGAAGTACAGGTTCCTGCTTTGCATATCAAAAGCCATTGAGTAGAACTCGGCAGGCTCATTAAAGTTATCATGGGTCGATATCAGCTTCAGCTCGCGGGTTTGTACATTCAGCAGGAAAATATCGTTATCGTAGGTGGAGTAAGATCTGGTTACCACGATATATTTACCATCCGGAGAAATTGCCGAAGGATAATTAGAGTGATCGCTTGAGTAAAGTATCTCTTCGGTACGGGTATCAATGTTATACCTGTAAACATCGTAAAAAAGCGGCGAACGCCTGTTGGAATAGAATGTAAAAAAAGTACCGTCTTCCGACCACCTGCTGAAACCGTATAACACTTTGGGTGCATTATCAGTCAACAATTCTACACTTGAACCATCGCCGTTTGCCAGGTAGAACTGGTCGTACTCCGAGCCGCCAACATCGCTTACAAGCAGGATTTTATCTCTTTTAGGATTCGGCAGGAAATCTGAAATGCGCTCCTTAAAAAATGTAACCTGCTGCGGCCATACACCGGGTTTATTAACGCACCATACCTGGGAAGTGCCGGTCAGATTCATAGAGAAATATATGCGGCTGTTATCAAACGAGTATTCCGGCGAAACAGCTCCGCGGATATTCAGGTATTGCTCAATGGTATATTGCTGTGAGTGCAGTAAAGGTGCAGAGTAAAACAGGTACAGTACGAATAAAAAAAGGTAGTATTTCTTTTTCAACGGCACGAATTAATTGATTTGAAATATTGACAATTTCAGCCCGGCGGCCAATTCATTTTTCTGCCGCCCAACAGATGGCAATGGAGATGAAAGACAGTTTGTCCGGCAATTTCATTACAGTTGAATACCAGCCTGTAGCCTTCCAGATTCTGCTGTTTTGCAATAGCTGCTGCGGCGGCGATCACTTCTCCCGCAATTGCGGAATTAGCTTCTGAGATCTCTTCCGGCGAGCTTATGTGTTCCTTTGGAATAACAAGAATGTGTACCGGAGCCTGGGGTGTAATATCTTTGAAGGCAAGAACTTTTTCGTTTTCGAAAATGATCTCAGCCGGGATCTCGTGTTTTATAATTTTACAGAAAAGACAGTTTTCCATTTTTGGTATCTATTTTGAAGGATCTTCATTTTTGCCGGGTATTTCTGTCGGAATTTCGGTAGGGGCATCCTCTTTATTTATTTCCGGTTCTTTAGGCGCTTCTTCAAATTCTTTGCCTTTCTTTTTGATCTCTTCAATTACATTGCCTTCGTTATTTATCTGCTCTTCGGATTCTTTCTTAAGCTGCTCCGGATCAAGGTTATTGCCGTCAATCTTTGGTTCTGTTTCATTTTCAGGCGATTTCATAAGGCTTGAATCAGGCGCATTAGTTTTGTTGAATGATTCATATTCGGTCACTTTCTGCATAACAATTGCTGCAGCCTGCGAATTTGGTGTGGTTTTAACCAGCGCAGAATAGTAGTAATATGCACTGTCGTTCTGGTTAAGTACATTTTCACAAATCCAGCCGGCACCGTAATAGGCTCTATCAACCCTGGCGGAAGAAGGATACTTAGAGATGATCTCGTTAAAATACACGAGTGCTGTGGGATAGTCTTTAGCAACAAAGCTGTTCTCGGCAGCGCTGTAGAGGCTGTCGCTGGCATCGCCGCTGTATTCATCAAGCACAGAAAGGTTAAGCAGCCGGCGGCTTGAGTTTGCAACTTCAGAATGCGGGTAAAACTCAATTACTTTCTTGAGGTATTCTTCGCTCCTGGGGCCGTCATCTATTCTGCGGGCAAGTTCTGATAGCGCAAAGAGAACTTTCGCGCTGAACTCGTAGTCTGTAGATTCGTTTAGTGATTGCAGCAGGTAGTATTCACTGGAATCGGTTCTGTTCAGATCATATAGGAATAATTCAGCCAGCTCAAATTTCGCATCCGAAATTTTCTTTTCGTTCACCTTGTTAAGTGAATCAAGATTCTGAAAAGTTACGATTGTATCAGTAACTTCAAGGCTGTCGGCCGGTGAATATCTTTCAATGAACCCGGATGTTCCGCTGCCGCTTTCCCCGTTGCCCTTGCCATTATTGTTATTTTGTTTCGGCGGCTTGCCGTTATCTTCACCTTCTATCAGCACTTTGCTTGTTTTTTTCTTGAATTCGGTATCATAATCTGTATTGATAGTTTCGCCGCCAATTGCAGATCTAAGCTCAAAATACCTTTTGAATATACCTGTTTTTGAAAGCGCCGGTTTATTGTATGTACCGCCGGCATTCTGCTCAGTAGAGAACCTGTAATACATAAATGCCCTCAGGTAATCGTTCTTTTTATCTTCGTAGTAGCTGCCAATTTTATAAGCGGCATCCGATGATGCAATTGAGCCCGGATATTCTTTTATGACCTCATAATACTGCTTGATGGCATTCTTATTATCCTTACGCTCATCAAAATATACAGCCTTTAGATAGTTGATCTGTGCAAGGCTCTCATTGTTATCCTTATACTTTATCGTAAGATCTTCGATGAGCGAATTGCTTTCAGCATACCTGCCGCTGAGAACAAGGCTCTTTGCCAGGTTAAACTTAGCAAGATACTCCAGGTCGAACGATGCATTATAATCCATTACTTTATCATACTCTATGGCTGCCTTTTTTTGATCTGTTTTTGAAGTAACAGAAGCAACCAGGAACTGCATCTGGGCTTTAAAGCTGTTATCATTTGAAAGCTCAATTGCCTTTTTGAAATTTTTTATTGAGTTTTCGTAATCTTTTTTGTTGAGGTAATACTCAGCCAGCGACTGGTAGCTTTCGGAAACTACACTCATATCTTTTGAAGTCTCAATCAGGCTGTTGAGCCTTTCAATTGCAGGTTTTTCATTTTCAAGCCTGAGCTGAGTTTTGGCAAGGTACAGCAGCGCTTCATCGAGGTAGCGGCTTGATTTCAACCTGGAAATGAACTCGCCAAACTTACGCTCTGCTTTAAGGTAATCGCCTAAATAGTAGTATGATTTCCCTACAAGCAGTACCGAGCGATCCATGAACTGGCTGCTTTTATGGTACTGGATAACTTTGGATGCTTTTTGGATGGCAATATTGAACTTATCTATCGACTCCTGCGATAATCTGGGGCGCGCAAATATTGAATCCTGTCTTTCACTATAGTTCGCAAGTACCCTTGTTGCATAATCATCGTAAGCATCGTTAAAATTTTCGCTGGCATTAAAAAAAGTATTGAAGTATGTGCTGAAGTTCTCGATCCGGTTGCCAATAAACATGAAGCTTGTAAAATCCTGGAAGTTTCCATCCAAAGTTACATCGTAGTTAGGCTCAGGATCTTCGATATCCTTATTTGCTTCTTCGTTATAAGTTTTATAGTTGAAAGAAGAACATGCCGCAAAAAAAGCAGCAAATAAAAATAAGGCAAAAAAAGCTGGAATTTGTGGGATTTTTCGGTATTTCATCAGCTAAAGTTACTCTTTTTAATTGGGATTTTCAATGATTATATAAGTTCTGTCTCTTATACACATCT
>JACSRQ010000174.1 GCA_014879675.1 Ignavibacteria bacterium | reverse complement strand
ATAAACCTATCCCTTATCATCTGGTTACGTGCAAGCTCAGGCAGCAGTACTTTAATTGCAGCTTTTCTGCCAAGCGTTTGGTGTTCGGCAAGATATACCGATCCCATGCCGCCCTCGCCGATGAGGGAGATGATTCTATAATTTAATATCTCTCTGCCTATCATTTGCATTTATCTTTCATATTGCTTAATAAAGTTCACATTACTTTTCTCAATATCGGAGAGCATATTTTCAACATTTGAGTATCTGCCGGAATACCAGCTTTGTGATTCAAAATGATTCCTCATATCATCAGTTTTAAAGATGTATCCATGCCGGGCGAAAATTTCATTTCTCATGATCTTCAGATCGTACAGCGAAAGCCCAGAAAGATCTGATGCACTAAGATATCGTGTACTGGCCTCGGGAAACTTGCCATTGCCTGTTGTTTGTTCCCTTTCAGAGCCTTGCCTCGTAACATTTTCCTGCTGATTATTCAGCTTCCTAAGATCCCAATCAAATGAACCTCCATCCGAATACCGGGACCATGAACCCTGTATACTCTTTCCACCGCTGGATAGCATGCCTGTAAACCTTCCGGAACCTTTTCCGTCAGATTCATTCATAATGATCTCTTCTGTTACTTTATCGTAGTAGCCTGTAAATGTAGTTGTTAAGCCCCCTGATCCTTTTGAAGGCCAATAAATTGTATTATAACCTTCAAAAGTCTTTCCGTCAAACCCTGTGATTTTCACTATCCATCGTGTTCCATCTTTAATCGTTCCTTCGTAATATCCGTTCAGGTCCACAGTGCTTCTAGTTTTGTCAGTTGCTGTTAGTTTCTGATTATCAGCATTAACGATTTCAACATCCGGATTATCATTATTTGAAATAATATAGAATAAAACCACAATCGCCAGCACAATTGCCGCTCCAATTCCAATTATAGGTAAATAATTCTTCTTAGATGAATTATTTTGCGATAAATTAACCGGTCCGCTTTGGAATACTGTCTTGTTCATTGATGTCTGCTGTATAACAGTTTTGTCATACAATTGAGCAGGTGTATTACGGCTCAATGCAATAATAAACTCCTCACAGTTCTGGAAACGGTAGTTCACATCTTTCTGTGTTGATTTGGTAATTGCACTTTCAACTGCTTCCGATACAGAGGGGATCAATGACCTGATATTCGGAATCGGTTCGCGAACTATTTTTGTCTGTATATCAAATTCGCTTTCTGTTCTTGTATCGTAAGGTATTCTGCCGGCAATCATTTCGAACAGTGTTACTCCGAGTGAATAGATATCACTTCTCTGGTCCACCTCCCTGCCCATTACCTGCTCAGGACTCATATAAACCACACTGCCCATTCTTGTACCTGTTTTGGTCAGCTTAACATCTCCTTCAACAATTTTTGCTATGCCAAAATCTAGTATTTTAGGAGTGTCATCTGACTGAAGAACTATATTTGCAGGTTTAATATCTCTGTGTACGATACCTCTTTTATGCGCATACGAAAATCCCTCAAGTACCTGTTTAAAGATATGCATACATCGCTGCTCGGCAATTGGGGCATTTGTTTTTTCTATCATCTTATCAACAGATATGCCCTCAACATACTCCATAACCAGCAATAGATCGTCACCTGCATCCGAAAAGTCATAAAGAGTTACAATGTTCTGGTGATTAAGCTTTGATAGCGTTCTTGCTTCGTTGATGAAACGCTGGCGTATATGTTCATTTTTTGCCAGCTCAGGAAGAAGTATCTTGATTGCTGCCAACCGTCCGAGAGACTGGTGTTCAGCCAGGTAAACCTTGCCCATGCCGCCTTCTCCGATGAGTGATATAATTTTGTAGTTTAAAACAACTTTGCCTATCATGATCTATTAATTATCTAGTGCTTTATTACCAATTTTTATTCTTATAGTAAACTGTTGGATCAGATTCCTCGGTGATGAGCCACTTATTGCCAAACTTTTCGAATACGGCCCTTGACTGAACTTTGGCTTCATAAACTTTTCCGTTTGATACGTCTGAGCTTTCAATAACTTTGTCATAAATACATTCAAATTTGGAATCACTGATCATAGTGATACTTGGCTCTTCAATAGTAAGCTTAAAGTAACTCCATGAATCAAAGAACTTTCTTTTATCACCTAAAAGCCTTGAACGGCTGGAATTACCCCAACCATAGTATTTGACATTATCCGCATAATACTGGCCAAGATCGCTGCTCCGGGAATTCAGTGCTTCTATCCATTCTCTCAGCTTAGCCTCTATTTCAGCAGGTTTATCTGTATTGATCTTTGTATCATTTGTTTTTGTGGTACCTTGATCTGTATTATTCGAAATTGAATTTGTTGTAATTTTCTGCACAGAAGCGCCGTCATCCTGTGTTGCAAAATATATTACCAATATTAATATTATTACTAATGCACCTGCTCCTGCTAATATTACCGGCAGCTTACTTTTGACTGAACCGGCAGTAGTGCCTGGCTGCCTGTTATCGTACTGCGGGTAAAATGCTGTTTTATTTTGCTCAGGCTGCTGAATAACCGTCTTCAGGGGTGAATAATTGTAGCCTGACTGTTCAAAGGCCTTTATAAACTCGTCACAGTTCTGGAATCTGTAATTTACATCCTTTTCTGTCGCTTTGGCTATTATGTCTTCCAGGTTCTCTGATATGTTCGGATTTACATTTCGAATAGGGGGGAGCGGTTCGCGGACAATCTTTGTCTGGATATCAAACTCGCTTTCAGTCATAGTATCATACGGTAATCTCCCTGTAAGCATCTCAAATAATGTTACA
>JACSRQ010000173.1 GCA_014879675.1 Ignavibacteria bacterium | reverse complement strand
CCTTTATTTAGCTATTATATTTACAGTTAAGGTTATCATATAAACCAATATTTTAATAATTATGAGTAACTACATTAAATATATAGCGTTCCTTACGATAGTAATTTTTATATCGGGATGCACTAAAGATAGAGATGAAACTAATAAAACCAGCTTCCAGATCCTTGCGGATAAGGAAAAGGAACTGAACGACCGCGAAGCGCGCGTTAAGCTGAAAGAAATTGAGCTTGAAGAGCGCGAGAAAAAGCTTGGTTTGGTTGAGTCTCCAACAACACAGAATAATACGCCTGCGGATACAACCACAATCCATAATACCAGCTTGACGCAGGTGCAAAAGGATTCTTTGAAGAAGGTTGAAAAAGAAAAGAAGCAGGAAAAGAAAAAAGAGATACAGAAGGAAATTACCAAGAAGTTCGAAAATCCGACTTCAACCGTAAAGGACTATTACGAGTACATTCAGCGCGGAATAAATGAGACCGGCAATTTTGATAGCAATATGAAGAAGGCGCAGAAATACTTTCCTTCACGCCCTGTTGATAAGCTGAAATCGGGCTACCGTAACACTAAGCAGTTTACCATTGTTGAAGAGCCGAAAGTACTTAGCCAGAAAGATAATAAAGCAAGTGTTGTATCAAAGGTTAAACAAACGCAGACTGTGAAAAAGGATGGCAAAGATACCGAAATAACCAAAACGCTTACCGTAACTTATAACCTCACCGCGAATAAGAATGGCGAGTGGGTTATAACCGGCAACTCGGTAAAAGAAGAGTAGAGCTCTGAAAGAGTAAGATGTAAATCAGCTTCATCCGTACCTGTAATATTTAAACCCCGCATAGTTTGCGGGGTTTTTTGTTTTATTGAGGAGCAAAATTCACAATTTTGGCTGTCAAACGTGCCATTCTCTGGTATTTTTTCATAAGTTTATAATCATTATTTTAGTTTTTCCCGCAAATAAAATCTAATTTCTTAATATAGAAGGTATAATTCATGAGCGTTTTAGTAAATAAAAATACAAGATTGATGGTTCAGGGCATAACAGGCTCTGAAGGTTCTTTCCACACAAGGCAGATGATCGAATACGGCACAAATGTTGTTGCAGGTGTTACGCCCGGTAAAGGCGGCACAATGTTCGATGATAAAGTACCGGTATTCAATACATGTAAGGAAGCAGTTGAAAAAGCAGGTGCAAATACCGCGGTGATTTTTGTGCCGCCCGCATTCGCGCTTGATGCAATAATTGAAGCAGCAGATTCCGGCGTGAATGTTATTGTAACTATCACCGAAGGAATTCCAACTGCCGACATGATAACAGCAAGAAATTATATTGATGATGTGAACCGCACAGGCAGAAGTGTAAGAATGATCGGCCCAAACTGCCCGGGTATAATTACACCGGGTGCATGTAAAATTGGTATCATGCCCGGCTTTATTCACTTGCCGGGGCGCATCGGACTCATATCAAGAAGCGGAACGCTCACTTACGAGGCAGTAGCACAGCTTACCGCTTTGGGTTTGGGACAATCAACATGTATCGGTATCGGCGGCGACCCCATCATTGGCACCAATTTTATAGATGCGATGAAGCTGTTTAACGAAGATGAAGATACCGATGCTGTAATAATGATAGGCGAAATTGGCGGAAACGCAGAAGAAACCTGCGCAGAATATGTTAAAGAGTATATGACAAAACCGGTTATCGGATTCATCGCAGGCAGAACCGCTCCTCCCGGCAGAAGAATGGGGCATGCAGGCGCCATCATAGCAGGCGGAAAAGGTACTGCTGAAGATAAGATCAAAGCAATGCGCGAGGCAGGAATTTATGTAGCAGAGTCACCTGCTGAAATGGGCTCAACAGTTCAGAAAGCTCTTGTGGATCTGAAAGCTAAAAAGGCTTCATCAAAGAAAAAAGCTGCTAAAAAAATCGCACCGAAGAAAAAAACTTCCGGAAATAAAAATTCCGGGAATAAAACTGCCGGCAAAAAGTCCGCAGCAAAAAAGCCCGCAAAAAAGCTTCTTAAAAAAGTTAAAAATACTGTAAGTAAGCTTCGCAAATCAGCTGTTTCTGCAAAGCCAAAAGCTAAGAGTAAGGTTAAGCCAAAAACAAAAACCAAAGCTAAGACCAAAAAATCAGCAGGCAGGAAGAAGTAATTCGCCGGTATGAACTACACAATTATCAGGATCAGTAACGCCCGATTCTATGCTCATCACGGTGTGCTGGATGAAGAGCGCATGAGCGGGGGTTTGTTCGAGATCGATGCTGAAATGACATGTGACGTTACCGAAGCTGAAGCCGAAGATAATCTGAAGAAAACGCTGGATTATGAACAGGCTTATAAATTTATAAAAGAAGTTGTATCAGCTAATAAGTTCTACCTTATCGAAGCGCTTGCTTACAGGATAGCCATAAAGATCATTGAAAATTTTTCGATGGTGCAAAAAGTTGTAATAAGAGTCCGCAAACCAAATCCGCCGCTTGGGGGATTAACAGATTTTGTTGAAGTAGAACACTCCGAGTACAGGCGGTAAAGCCGGAGAGCTTTTTTCTTAAATGACCGAAAAAATAGTACTGGGCTTCGGCTCCAACAAGGGCAGCAGGTTGTTGAATCTGCGTAATGCTGTAAAGCAGATATCCCTGGATAAAAATTTTGACATGCTGGCCCTTTCTTCAGTATATGAAACCGAACCGTGGGGATACGAAAACCAGGGTAAATTCCTGAATTGCACAGCCGTTTTTTTATGCAGGCTAAAGCCTGCGGAATTGCTGAAGTTTCTGAAAAATACCGAAGCTAAGCTTGGCAGAACAGGAAGAGGTAAATGGCAAGCCAGAGAAATTGATGTTGATGTATTGTACTATGCAAACTATATTATAGAGAAAAAGGGGCTCACCATTCCGCATCCGCAGATAAATAAAAGGAATTTTGTTCTCGCCCCGCTTGTTGAACTGATACCGGGATTTATTGACCCGGTTCACAAAAAAACTGTTAAACGGCTTGCGGAAATTTCAACAGATAAATGCCGTGCCGTTAAATACACTAAAGCAATTTGAACAACAACTCTCAAAGCAATAATTTAAGTTATATAGCCGTTGAAGGCGTGATAGGGGCGGGCAAAACCTCTGTTGCCTCGATGCTTGCCGAAAAACTTAACGCCAAGCTTGTGCTCGAGAGCTTTGAAGATAACCCTTTCCTCGAAAAATTTTACCAGAAGCCTGAAGACTACGCTTTCCGCACGCAGATGTTCTTCCTGCTTGAGCGCTTTACCCAGCTTAGAGAGCTTAACCAGAAGGAACTGTTCAATAACTATATCGTTGCAGACTATATCTTCGAAAAAGATAAAATATTCGCTTACCTGAACCTGAGCGATGACGAGCTGAAGATATATGAGCATATTGCCCAGGGACTCGATAAAGGCATCGTGGTGCCCGACCTGGTTATCTACCTGCAGTCATCCGTTGAGCGGCTCATGACAAACATCCGGAAAAGACAAAGGGATATTGAAAAAGAGATCAGCGAAGAGTATATCAGCGGGCTCAACGAAGCGTATAACTATTTCTTCTCAAGGTATAAATCATCAAAGATAATGATAGTGAACTGTGAAGAAGTTGATTTTGTTAACAATCCCGCCGATTTCGACGACCTTGTGAACGAGATATTCGGTTCGGAGATCTCTGCAGTAAAATACTATAACCCTTCACTAAGGAAAGCAGCCCAGTAACATGAAGTATGTTATAATAGCAATATTGTTGTACCTTGCATATCTTTTCATAAAAAGATTTCTCTACAGTGCTTCACGGAAAAGTCAGCAGCCGACCAAACAGGGCAATGACCGCCGCTCCCGCAAAATTGATACCGATAGCATTCAGGATGCGGAGTTCAGGGAAGTTAAGGATGAGTAAGGAATTTTAAACAGGGCATAACGACATTTGGGTAAATTTGAAAAAGCCATTGGAGATATTGCATTAGGGTTTTACAAGGGATTTGTCCTTGAAAAAAATGTTGACCCCCTTAAGATAGATCATTCACAGGTTGAAAATATTTTAGTTGTATTGCGCCACCAGATGGGAGATATGCTGTGCGCTCTGCCTATGATGCGAAGTCTTAGAAGCCATTTCGCAGATTCACAAATTACCCTTGTTACCAAAAGCTCAACATGCTTCAATGAAATTTTCGCAGGAAACGATCCACCAGCAGATGAAGTGTTCCTCTTTGAGCACGGACTGGAAAAATACCTTGAGCTTGTTAAAGAACTCAGGTTAAGAAAATTTGATCTTGCCATCGTACCATCGACAGTTGTCTTTTCCGCCACCAATCATTTCTTTGCTTACAATTCGTACGCGAAGTACAGGGTTGGGGTAAAGTCAAAAGATTTCGAAGTGAATAAAGTTGGCTATCTTCTGAATATAAAAAGTGACTTCCTGTGGGATTCAAAAAAGATACACCAGATTGAACGCAATCTGGATATTATCCGGCAGCTTAAGATACCGGCTGCGGAAACAACTATCCGGCTGAAAGTAAACTCTGCCCAGCTGGAATTTGCGGATAATTTCCTGAAGGAGAATTTTTTGGGGGCTGGCGGGCCGATCGTGGGATTCCACCCCGGTGCCGGAAAGCCGCAAAATGTATGGCCTGCGGAGCGATTTGCTGAATTAGCGAATATGCTGCATAGTGCTAAAAATGCAGTTTTTTTCATATCCGAAGGCCCTGCAGACGGAATTTACGTAAATAAGTTCAGAGAGATAGCAGCGGCAAAGTATCCCAACTTGAAATATGCGGTTCATAAGGGCGAAATTATGAATAATGCCGCAATTATAAGCAAATTAAGCCTTTTTGTTACAAATGATACGGGAATTATGCACATTGCCTCCGGATTTGATGTTCCGCTTATTGCATTATTCGGGCCTACACCAGCATTTGAGTGGGGGCCGATCGGTACAGGCAAAATTGCCATTCAGGGAGCCGGCTCTTCTATAACTAATATAGATATAAGGCAGATATATGAAACCACTATGGCGCTTTTAAGTGTTTAGAATAATACGATTTATAGTAAAATTTGGCTAATTTTTCGGGCAATTTTGTCTTGACATTTCTTACTTCTAAATATATATTGCTTTAAAAGAGGGTAAGAAATTATAGAATAATTGTTAGAGGTTTTAATTTCGGTTTTATAAAAACGGATGCCTTTAGCAATATAATTCTGTAAAAATTTTTATAGAGCCGAATTGAACTATTTATTCAATTTCGGTTTTTTTATTACTAATTCTAAATTCTATCCAGAATGACATCGTTAAAAATCTCCCTAATCGCAGTACTGGCAGTAGCAGGCTCAGTCCTGTTCGCGCAGTCAGATAAGACCGCTAAAAATAACGGGTTTAATTATGACCAGTCGCGTGCGCCTCAGATGAACGATTTCCTGTTCAATAATGTGAAACCGGATTACAAAATTATCACCACGGGTTCAGATTACATCGAGCTGGAATTTTATCCAATGGAAGTTACAGAACAGGTTAAAGAACATAATGGCGAAATGCTTTCGATGTTCGAATACCGCAACGGCGTTGCCAAATCAATGATGGAAGCCGGCAGCCCCGACCTCAGGTACAGAAGCCTTTCAGTTTTTCTTCCTTCAGAGCGCAACAATACAGTGCAGGTACTGGATTTTGATGTTACCGAAAAGAAGGGCATAAACCTTGCCCCCGTTCCTCAGCTGAATGTTATCAACCCTAACAGCAGGAGCTTCGATAACACTTTCTTTTCATATACAAAAAACGACGAATACACACAAAATAAATTTTTGCCCGAAAAGCTGGCAGATCTTGATAACATCGGGCCGCTTAGGGATATCGTAACAGGCAACCTGATCATTAACCCTTTACAATACAACCCTGTTTCAAGAACATTGAAGATATACACAAGAGTAAGAGTCAGGATAAACTTTGGCGATAAGCCTGTTTTTCTGAATAAAGCAAGGAATCCGAATGAAATTGCGCTGCTTTCGGGCAGTGCCATTAACTCATCAAATGCTATGAATTGGGTTGATCCCAAGTTCAAAAGCATGTCAAGAAGTACTTCAGTTTTGAACAGCTTCCTATCGGCAGGCGACTGGTATAAAATAGAAGTAAAAGATGGCGGCGATGGAAAAAGTGAAGGTATCTATAAGATAACCAAGAGCTTTCTTGAAGGCGCAGGTGTGAATCTTTCAGGTGTTGACCCAAGGACGATCAAAATGTACGGTAACGGCGGCGCATTGCTGCAGGAAGATATGGCATTGCCCAGGCCTTCAGATCTGGAAGAAATTGATGTATTCATAGAGGGCGAGTCTGACGGTGTTTTCAATAATGAAGACCACATCCTGTTTTACGGCAGGTCGATCAATAGCTGGAATTACGATACAGTATCGAATGTTTTCAGGCATACGGTAAATTATCACAGCCGCTCAAATTATTACTGGATCTGCCTCAACACTCCCGGCAACGGCAGCAGGATGCAGCTGGTAAACTCCGAAAACGGTTCTTCGCCTTATGTCCCATCTTCGTTCACAGAAAAAGTATTCTGGGAACCGGAAGAGAACAATCTCATCGGCGAAGGTAATCTATGGCTTAGTTTAAGGAAATCGCCGGGTCAATCCTTCGATTGGAGCCTTAGCCTAAACGGATTGGAATCAAATTCGGATATCTACTATAACGTTAAGCTTGCAGCAAGAACATTATGCCCATATTCGAGCTATTTCCTTGTTAAGGATGATTATTCGAATATGTCTGAGCTTTCGATGCCAATGAATTGTGTGATCGCCGGATTTAATGAATGGATAGATACACGTTCACTTACATTCAACGTTAACGCTTCGCAGAAGACAAACGGCGAACAGGTTAAGCTGCGCTCAACTTTTTACGCATCAAACGGTGAATCAGAAGGGTATGTTGATTACCAGGAAATCCTCTATAAGAGAAGGTTCAATTCTGCTGCCAATGATTTTGTGCAGTTTAACTCCCCCGATACGACGGGTCTGGTTGAATACAATGTTTCTTCATTTTCAAACGCCAATATAAAGGTATTTGATGCAACCGCTCATGGCGAAGTGAAGATGGTACAGCCCATTAGTATATCGCCATCAAATGTAAAATTTCAGAAAACGGAAGCTAAGAATACACTGAGCAGCTTTTTTGTTGTCGGGCAGAACGGCTTCAAGAATCCGAGCGGAATATCCGCAAGGATATCGAACCAGAACCTGCACGGAATAAGCGATGGTGCAAGCTTCATTATTGTTACTCACAGGGATTTTGTTTCAGCTGCTGAAAGGATCAAGAACAGAAGAGAAGAAGGCGGCCCTTCAAACCCTGAGTACCTTAAAACTATGATCGTTACCACCGACCAGATATATAATGAATTTTCAGGCGGTGTACTTGATGCTGTTGCTATAAGAGATTTTATAAAATACGCTTTTGAAAACTGGAGCGAACGCCCGTCATTTGTATGTCTCGTAGGTGATGGAGGATTTGACTATAAAAATATCCAGACCCAGGGCGGCAATTACGTTCCCGCATGGGAAAAAACCAGTCCGGTAATTCACCAGGTTTTGGGCTTAACGACAGATGATTTCTTTGTAAATGTTATCCGTGGTGCGGAAATTATAGATAAACCTGATCTTGCTGTTGGCAGGATACCTGCTAACTCGCTTGTTGATGCAAATGGTTACATTGATAAGATAGCACAATACGAAAGCGGGCAGAATAACGGTTACTGGAAGAACAGGATGATGTTTGTTGCAGATGATGAGCGCACAACAGCTCCCAACTGCGAATATATATACCATCTTGCACAGTGTGAAAACCTGGCTGAAGAATTTACACCTGCTTACATCGATAAGATCAAAGTGTTCCTTGCAACATACCCAACCGTAATTAGTCCGCAGGGCAGAAGAAAACCACAGGTAAATACTGATATTGCCAAATACTGGAACGAAGGTGTGCTGAATATTCATTACACAGGTCACGGAAGCCCCGATGTTTGGGCGCATGAATATGTGCTGGAAAAGGATAATATCCTGAGTATGCTTACCAATGAAAATCATTACCCGTTCGTATCTATTGCTAGCTGCGATATGAGCAAGTTCGATAATCCCGCAAACCAAAGCGCGGGCGAGCTTTTCATGATGGCGCAGAGAAAAGGTGCGATAGGTACTATCGCTGCATCAAGGCCTGTTTATGCAGCCACAAACGCAGCGTTTTTCTATTCGGTTTTCAGCAATCTTTACATTCCAAGAGATACTCTTTTGCTGCCAAAAAGATTCGGAACGGCGCTCTTCAACACCAAGCAGCAGATATCTTACCAGGAAAACGATGCAAAATTTATCCTGATGTGCGATCCCACAATAAGGGTTCAGATGCCGCGCTTCCGTTCACATATTGATAGTATCAGCGGCCTTGTTGGCGATACAATGCAGGCATTGAGCAAGATAAAGATATTCGGCTCAATATTACATCCTGACTCAACCGTATGGAATGATTACAATGGCAGCCTTGTACTGAAAGTTTACGATGTAGATAAACAGGTTGTGTATAACGAAGACTGCGCGCCGGTTATCGAACATCATTTCAGGCAGAACGGCGGAATTATCTACTCTGGCACACAAACAGTTTCCAATGGTAAATGGGTTGCCGAGTATATTGTACCGCGGGATATTTCATACCTGAACCAGCCGGGCAGGCTTATAAATTATTTTTATAATAACCAGTACGACGGTGCGGGTATAAACAGGAATTTTATTGTGGGCGGTATTAATCCAAATGCTGATATTGATTCGGTTGGCCCGAGGATAAGCCTATTCCTTAATAACCGCAATTTCAGAACCGGTGATATTGTGAACGAGAACTTTAAGCTGATCGCTGATCTCTTTGATGAGTCGGGTATAAATACAACCGGAACAATTGGCCACAAAATTGAAGCGGTTCTGGATGGCAACGAAAATAACAAGTATGATGTAACCAATTTTTATAACAGCGATTCTTCATATACATCCGGTTCGCTGGAGTATGACTTTTCGCAGATAGGTGTTGGCAAACATTCTCTTAAGCTGAGAGCATGGGATACTTACAATAACTCAAGCGAGGCATATGTTGATTTTGAAGTATCTTTCAACGGTTCGCTGCAGGTTATGAATGTATATAACTATCCTAACCCGTTTGCAGGCAACACAGCGTTTACTTTCCAGCACAACTATCCTTCAGATATAAGCGTGAAGATAAAGGTTTATACAGTTGCCGGCAGGATGATCAAAGAAATTGATAAGCCTAATATTACCGATAAGTTCGTAGTCATTGATTGGGATGGGAAAGATCAGGACGGTGAAACATTGGGAAATGGTGTTTATATTTACAGGTTAACAGTAGAATCCGGTGACGGCTCCGCCGTTACAAATACCGGAAAATTAGCGGTTTTGAAATAGAATAATAATAATATATCCAGGAGGAAACTTTAGATGTTCAAATTAAAAATGTGCATACTGGCTGCTGCTGTATTTGTGCTATCAGGAAAGATTTATGCGCAGGGCGAGTCAGCTGTCCCTTTTCTGTTAATCGGACCTAATTCATTAAACGCCGGTATGGGTGAAACAGGAACAGGTATGGTAAACGATGCTTCGGCAATGTTCTGGAATCCTGCAGGCCTTGGCTTCCAAAAAGGCAACCAGGTTTCAATAACTCACTCACCATGGCTTCCGGGGCTCGGTCTTTCTGACCTGTTTTATGACTTCCTCGCCGGTAAATATTACGTAAAGAAGCTTAAAGGTACGATCGGAGTAAGTATAACATATCTTAATATCGGTAAGATCATCCGTACCGATGAATTCGGAAACGAGATCGGCGACTACCAGGCATTTGACGGTGCGCTTGCAGTTGGCTACGGTACAAAAGTTACCAAAGATCTTGGTGTAGGTGTTGTTACCAGGTTTATTTACAGCAAACTTGCTGTAGGTAAAGTTGGAAACGAGCAGGGTTCAGGTACTGCATATGATCTGAGTTTTGATATATCAGGTTTGTGGCGTCCTTCAAAAACCAAGCTTAAGTTCATCAATAATAAACTGGGTATTGGTATGAATATTTCAAATATCGGACCCAAAGTAACATATGTTGATAACGACCAGGCAGATCCGCTGCCAACAAATTTGCGCCTCGGCTTCGCTTACGATATCTACCAGAGCGAATTCAACAATCTTACATTAACCGCAGATTTCGCGAAGCTTCTTGTTAAAAGAAGAGAAGAAGGAAAATCAGACCCGGTTTATAAAGGTATTTTTACATCATTCAGCGGCGGATTTGATAACGTTATGAAATCCATCCAGTCATCCGTTGGCGCTGAATACTGGTACGGCAAGCCTAAGCTTATCGGCTTAAGAGGCGGTTTCTTTTATGAAGATCCTGATAAAGGAAAAAGAAAGTTTATTACTTTAGGCGCAAGCATAAGATACAGCATGTACGGATTCGATTTCAGTTACATCAACACCATCGAAGAAAATCATCCGCTGGCAAATACACTAAGATTCACTCTTTCGGTGAACTTCGGGCAGACCGAACAAACAGTTAAAGTTCCGGAAGAAAAGAAACCTGAAGAACCCCAAAAATAGTTAAATGAATAACATATCGCAGAGCAGTTTGCGGATACTGACAGCTTTCATGCTGTTAGTATCCGTTAATTTTATTACTTACTCGCAGTTAAGCAGCAGCAAGCAGTTTAATTTCAAGCTAAGCCATCCGCTTAACAGCCACCCGGTATCACCTTCGGCTAATCCGTATGATAATATCCTCTTCCGTTCAGCAGTTCCTGAAACGCTGAATGTGTACGCTATTATGGTGCAGTTCCGTGAAGATAATAATCCGCAAACTACCGGCAATGGCCGCTTTGATGTTTCCAGCAATTACCCGGATTCAGTTGATGCGCCGCCGCATGACAGCCTGTACTTTACCTATAAGCTGGAGTTTATGAAGAACTATTATTACAAGTCTTCTAAAGGCAAGCTCATAATAAATTATACTATACTTCCAACTATAAGGAATCTTTCAGCGGAAATGGAGCAATACTCGCCGCGCAGGACAGAAAACCTGGGCAGAATGGGTAACCTCTTTTTCGATGTTTGGCGCTCAGCGGATAGTGTGGTAGATTTTTCGGGTATCGACCCATCGAAATCTGCATTTGTGATCTTCCACGCAGGTGTTGGCAGGGATGTTGATCTTGCTTCACAGGGATTGTTCGTAGGCGAGCTCGATCTGCCTTCGATATACATGAGTAATGCAACGCTCAAATCACTTTACGGCGATACAACGCAGGGCTATTATACCAACGAAGGTGTAATTATACCAAGCTCTTGTATGCTGCCTGAACAGGAATACAGAATAATTAATACCAGCTTTGGAGATATTTACCTCGAGCTTGGATTAAACGGCATTGTAGTTGCAACTCTCGGCAGTCATTTAGGCTTGCCGGATCTGTTTGATACAGAAACAGGCAGCACCGCAATTGGCAGGTTTGGATTAATGGATGGACAGGCTATCTTCAGCTATCTTGGTGTTTTCCCGCCGGAACCTTCCGCATGGGAAAAACAATATTTAGGATGGGCTTCTCCAATAACCATCAGCTCAAGCGGCACTTATACCACCAAAGCCGCAACACTTGATGTGAACGGAAATGAATCGATATATAAAATTTTTATCAGCGGTAAAGAGTATTTCCTTGTTGAAAACAGGAACCGCGATGCAAATGGCAATGGCCAGACGATCCACTTTGTTAAGGGCGGCGTTAGAGATAGCATGAACTTTACGCAGGATGTTGACGGCTTCAACAGTTCTGATATATGGAAGCTGAAAGGAAGCATTACCGATGTTGACGAGCTTGACTGGAGCGTACCCGGTATCAAAAATGATACGGCAAACTTCCAGGGCGGCATATTGGTTTGGCATATTGATGAAAATGTTATCGATGCCAACATTGCTTCAAACACAATTAATACAGATATAAATCACCGCGGCGTTGATGTTGAAGAAGCCAAGGGCTCCCAGGATATCGGCGTGGTTGTATCAACCCCGCTGGGTGATATTATAAGCGATGGTTTTTTTGTTGATTTCTGGTATGACGGCAATCATTACAGGCCGGCAAACATTTACAGAAATGAGTTTAACCAAACATCATTCCCAAATTCCAAAAGCTATTCAAATATAGATTCCAGGGTTTGCCTCTCGGCTTTCAGCCAGATAGGGCCAACCATGACCTTCAACTACCAGCTTTGCGGAGATATTACCAATATCGGCTCGTATCCCAGATTCATCGGTATCGATAACAGCGGCAATACACAGCCTATAGGTATCGATTACAATGGCAATGGATTCGACGAGGTGTTTGTAAATATGAAAGATAGCCTCTATGGCTTCAGGGATAATGGAAATTCAATTAGAGTTGATATGCCGAACGGTTTCCTTGAAGATAGCGTCGCGCAGTCAATAGTCGGATTGCTGAACTACAATATCGGCGGTACGGATAAGTATATTGTCGGCGTATACGGCAATAAGTTCTCTTTGCTGAATTTTGTAATTGATTCAACAACTGGCGCACCGATAGTAAACCAATCAGTAACGCCCCGTATTTTTACTTCACCGGTTTACATTCCGTCCGATGTGGCACAATCAAAGTATATTTATATTGGTACGGAAAGCGGCATAATGGGCAGGTATCATGTTGATTCTAACACGGTTACTTTCTATACACCGGGCGCAGGTAATTTTGATATTACCCAGCTTGCAGCCGGACTCGGCGGCTCACCGCAGCCAATGGTAACATATATTGATGCGACAAGAAAATTCTTTGCTCAAAGCCTCATAAATCTTTCAGGGCAGTCGCCAATCGATCCGACGAGCTACCCGGTTTTTGTAACTGCCGATAATAAGCTGAATGTAAACAACACAACAGTTATTTCGAATAATCTTGGAATAGCTACACTATATTCATCGCCTGTTATTGCCGACTTGAACAAAGATGGCAAACAGGATATCATATTTACTGCCGATAGCAAGCTCTATGCGGTGAACCAAAACGGCGTTCCGCTGGATAACTTCCCGTTCACAGTTCCGAATGTCAGCAGGATCTCAAGCGGTACGGCAATTGCTGATATTAACTCTGACGGTATTAATGATGTTATATTTGGTACGGGCGATGGAAGGATATACGCATACGGTTCAAACGGCAGGATAGTTGACGGTTTCCCGCTTACAACAGGCGGAGTTGTGAACTCCACACCTGCGCTGATCAACACGGGCGGAAATTTTGGTATTATAGCATATTCACAGGATGGTTACCTCTACGGTTACAAAACACCCTGGGCATATGATGCCGCTAAAGTAATATGGCGCAATTACCTGAATGATAATGGCCACTCAAACGCTAACCTTGTTACTCCAACAGGAACGGTTAACGGCGCATGTTTGCCTTCGGATAAGGTGTACAATTGGCCGAATCCCGCATACGGAAAATCGACCAGCATCCGCTACTACCTGAACGGCGATGTTACAGCGATCAATATTAAGATCATGGATCTCGCAGGCGAGCTTGTAACAACACTTGCCGGCACAACCCACAAAGGGCTTGATAACGAAGTGCCGTGGGATATAACAAATGTACAGAGCGGAATTTATATAGCTGTGCTTGAGCTTCAGGGCGGCTACAGTGAAACTGCTTCAATAAAGATTGCGGTTGTTAAGTAAATTGTAATTGTAATAAATCAGAATTATTTTAGTCCCGTAATTAACCACGGGACTTTTTTATGGAAATAGCAGTATTTATTATATTAAGCCTCTATCTGCTGGTGCATTGTATAATGTTCATCGGCGTGCTGGTTAATACCCAAAAGCCACCCTCTTCAAAATATGAACCAAAGGTATCAATTGTTATCTGCGCGAGGAATGAAGAGTCAAGCATCGAAGCATGTATCCTTTCCCTGCTTAAGCTGAACTATCCCAAAAAGAAGCTTGAAGTTCTGCTTGTGAATGACAGGTCTGATGATAAGACCAAAGAGATCATGAATCTCCATGCTGCTTCGAATCCCTGCCTGAAGTATTTCGAGATCACGGAAACAACCGGAAAGCTGAAGGGCAAAGCTAACGCTTTGGCACAGGCGCTTAAACATACAACCGGCGAAGTAATATTCACTACCGATGCTGATATTGAGGTTAACCCTAACTGGGTGCGCCGTATATTGGATTATTATGATCCTAAAACCGGCGTGGTAGCGGGTTACTCGGTAATCAAGCCTGAAGGATTGTTTGGCGGACTGCAATCGGCAGATTGGCTCTACCTGCTTTCTATAGCAGCGGGCGGCGATGGCATCGGTGTGCCGATCAGCTGTGTTGGTAATAACATGTCATACGTTAAGAAAGCATACGATGAAATTGGCGGTTATGAGAACATGAAATTTTCTATCACTGAAGATTTTATGCTGCTGCAGAAAATTCATAAAAGTACGGAGTTTAAGAAGACACATTTCCCTGTGGATGACGATACCAAAAATATAACTCTTGCATGCCCGGACCTTACAACGCTCTTCCGCCAGAAGAAACGCTGGGCAATGGGGGGAATGGGTGAATTCAATTTAGGCATTATTGTCGGAATGTTCTCGTGGCTGATGGGCGCGGTGATACTGACCGGCTGGTCGTTTATGAGTTTGGAGTCATACCTGATGTTCGTTTTCACCAAGCTCATTGCTGATACTGTATTCCTTCTGCCTGCAATTAAAGAATTCCGCATGTTCAAAGTGCTACTATATATGCCTCTTTATGAAATATATTTCGCCGTGTATGTGATTATTACCTCAATCCTCCTTGCGATCGATAGAAAAGTCATCTGGAAAGATCAAAAGATATAAGAGAGATTTTTGTCATTCCTGCGAAGGCAGGAATCTTAAAAGAATTGTCTCAAAAGCTCAACATGAGACGACCCACCGGGTCGTCTCTACATGTTAATCTTTAATACTGAAATTCCTTGTAGTATACCTATTAACCCCGGCATTTATGCCGGGGATTAGCATAACATACAATCCCGGGCTTTAGCCCTGTCCAGGAATGACAAAGCACTAAGATTCCTGCCTTCGCAGGAATGACAAAAT
>JACSRQ010000016.1 GCA_014879675.1 Ignavibacteria bacterium | reverse complement strand
TCAGTGATATCCAGCGCATCCTGGTACTCTTCTTCTTTGCCAAGTTTAGCAACCTGAGCGATAACGACCTTTAACTGTTCCACCAGGCGCATAAAATAATCTTTTTTGTACATGTCTGAGATTGTCCCAGATATAATAAAGAGAAACAAGAGGAAAAAAGATGGTGATAAGTATAAGGTTGCAAGCGGAACACATGCGGAAAAGGCAGGAACTGTGAGTCAAGAACACTTAGTACGCTCTGCAATCCGGTCAGCGACCGGATTTACAATTTGTATAGCCCACGGATTCATCCGTGGGGATTAGTTTCAACCCGCAGAGCCGAAAACCGCTTCAGCGGTTTATTTAAATCTTGAAGTATATGGGGCATTCTACTCAACATAAAACGTATAACGCCACTTCGTGGCTTGGTGTTTGTTCTCTTCTTTGCCGATGGGCTGCGCCCATCGCTGACATATTACGCCCCTTCGGGGCTAAAAGCATTACGCCTGACTTATCGAGCGGATCGAGAAAAGTTTTGACATTTGAATTTTGGCATTTGTCATTTAGCTTCACCTAAGACTCTCTTCAAGTGCTGTCCCTGCATCGGTTTTCTCGTCGCGGTATTTTATAATTATCGGAGTGTAAACCGAAAGATCGTTCTCGATGCCGTATTCATTTCTTAACGGACGCGTGCCTGCAACCACTACCGCGTTTTCGGGGATAACCAGCGGTTCATCTTTAGTCTTGCGGTAAATTTTTCCTTTCACTGTATCATACACCGGGGTTGAGCCTGTTATGATACAACCGGCGCCTATCACTGCGCGCTTCTGAACAATTGTGCCTTCGTAAATGCCGCTGTTGCCGCCTATCATAACTTCATCTTCAATTATCACGGGTACAGAGTTTACCGGCTCCAGCACACCGCCAATCTGCGCAGCGGCGCTTAAATGAATTCGCTTACCTAGCTGCGCGCATGAACCAACCAGCGCGTGTGAATCAATAAGCGTATTTTCGTCAACATACGCGCCAATATTGACATACATGGGCGGCATACAAATTACACCTTTGGCAATATACGCGCCTGTGCGGATGCTGGATCCTCCTGGCACAATACGAACGCCGTCACCTACGGTCATAGGTTTTATTGGAATAGTATCCTTATCGAAAAAGAGCATCTGTTTAAAGATGGACATATTTTTATTTTTGCCCAAGCGGAATCCAAGAAGGATTCCTTTTTTAACCCAGCTATTGGCGATCCACATGCCATTTTGCTTTTCGGCGGAGCGTACTTCTCCGCGATTGAGCAGCTTAACGAGCTCTTTGAATGCCGCCAATGCCATTGTTTTTTCCTTTGGCTTGAACTCGCTTAACGCGAAGTATTTTTCTATATCCAGTTGCAGGCTCATATATTGAGTGATTTTATTTTAGAAGTACTGTAATTTGAGTGAATTACCATTGTAATTTTTTGTAACAAACTAAAAGCCAATAGCTTAGCTTAACAAAAAATCATACAGAAAATTAACAAATTTTAAGCAAATTACGGCAATTTAAGGCTTAATTCAATTGAAACAGGATTACATTTTCAGGAGTATAACTTATACGCAAGAGGCTGTTAATACGTTGAATGTTTGTTTATGAAACAGTAATTTTAGAACAGCGAAAATAATTTTTGGGTAAAACACAAAGGAGATAATTCTAAATATGTCTGACAAGATCTCAAGAAGGGATTTTATAAAAAGATCGGCTGTAGGAGTAATAGCAGGCGGTGCCATTCTTTCATCGCTTGACCTTACAGCGCTGGCAAACTCACCCGCTGCACGCGGTGTAATAAGAAATGCAGGCGACGACACAGTTGTTAAGCTTGCTGATAACTCCGCGTTAACAAAAGTTGGCGGCAGCGTTAAGATAAGCGATGAGATGATGCTCATCCGCAAGTCTGAATCAACATTCATCGCGGTTCGTACGATATGCACACACAAAGGCTGTGATGTAGAGCTTGAAGGCGATAAATTTGTTTGTCCATGCCACGGCTCCGAGTTTACAGTAGATGGTGTGGTTACACAGGGTCCGGCAACAAAGAACCTGAAGATTTTTGAGACTATATTTGATTCCGGTAACGGCACGGTTACTATAAAGACAAGTACGAACGAGAAATCGGAGTAAGGAAGATTTAAACATTGATACAAAAAAGGAAGGCTAAGCCTTCCTTTTTGTTTATGGAGAGCTGATATTACTGCCGGATTCAACAAACTTCCAAACTAATAGTAACAGCAGAGTCTCTCCACAGGAGGACTCTGCGTGTGAGTTAATCATTTTTCCAGAGTCCTGTTGATGCAGAAATTACAGATAATCAAAATGACCGCGTAGCGGTCACACATTATAGCAAAATTCGTAATATCCCTTACGATTACAGCGGCCCATGGACTGCCCTGGCAGTGGTCACACATGGTATTCATCTTTGCTTATAGGAAATACAAAACTTTCGTGCCGTCAGGAGTTACCTCCTGACGGCCGCAAAATATGAATAATGAAGGGAGCTGTTGTTGGTGATAACACCAACAACGGGGGAAAAATATTCCAAACCTGCCCTTTTCTTAAAAGCCCTTTTAGGACTTCTAAGAACTATTCCTTGTATGGCGGCATTAATAACCCCCTGTCTTATTTTATTAGAACCATTTTTTTTGATTCCGTAATACTCTCTATTACAACTTTGTTCAAAGTAGTAACGTCGATTTTATAAAAATATATACCGCTTGCAAGATTACTGCCGTCAAACTCGATCTCATAAACGCCTGTATCAAAATCTCCATCTGCAAGTTTTGTAATTTCTTTGCCCGATATATCATACACTTTAAGTAAAACTCGGCTCAATGTGTTT
>JACSRQ010000217.1 GCA_014879675.1 Ignavibacteria bacterium | reverse complement strand
CAAGTGTACTAATAAAAAAGGCGGAGTTTAATCCGCCTTTGGTTCTAAATTTTTTCTAAGAATATTACTTAACGAGAACTAACTTTCTAGTTTCAGTAAAATCACCCGCAGAAATTGTGTAGAAATATACACCGCTAGTGAGTGAACTTGCGTTGAAATCGACTGTGTAGCTGCCAACAACGAAATCCTTGTTAACAAGTATGGCAACTTCTTTTCCTAAAACATCATATACCTTAATTGTAACCAAAGAATTTTTCGGAATTGAAAAATCTATCTTTGTATTTGGATTGAACGGATTTGGATAGTTCTGACCCAAAGTGAATTTTTCCGGTATGCTGTTTTCATTGTTAACACCAACAACTGCGCCGAAACGGTCGAAGTATAATCTCTTGTTCGCGCCGTCAATACCGACCCAAAGAGCTGCTGCATCGGAACCGGCATTGTTGTACTCAATAAGTACGGGTATATATCCTCTTGCAGACCACACCATCGGGCGGTCATTTACCTGTGTAGGTGTAACAAATGTACCCGGTGTGCTGTTTGAAGCAAATGTATTGAAGAGTTTATCTGATGAAGTTGTTGGAGCGCCGCCCTGTAAGCTATCAGAATAATAGATCAGGTCCACGCCAGAGCCGTAATGTTTGGCATCAAACCAATATTCATCTCTTCCGGGTAATGAACCGATCGTAACAGGCGCGCCGTAAGTTGTTCCTCCATCAATACTTGTCATACAGTTAAGATCTATGCTTCCAGTTGTGCCTGTAGTATAAAATATCCATGCATTTGAACCATTCCTAACTCCCATGAACTGATCTTTTGCAATACCGGGGGCAATTGGGGTAGTGAAAGTTCCCACAACTACAAGTGTTCCGGGAACACTCTCCCTGTAGCGAACATTCCTGATCTGGGATGTAAGAGTATCTGCAAGCGGGGTCATATAATTGATCAAAGCGGTGTCGCCCAAACCAGACATATACATTGTGGGCCTTGCGCCACTGGATGTAAGAAATACTGCGCCACCCCAAGCAATTCCGCCATTAGCAGAGCCAAAAAATCTTACGTCATTGTTTGCGTTCAAATCAACGATAAGATACAGGCTGTTGGTAGATGACATTACAGCATCAAAATCTCTTACATTTGTGTAAGTAGTAAAAGAATTAAAATTATTTGTGATAACGTTCCAACTATACACAGTGCTTCCGATAAGCATAAAACAATAAACTGAATCTGATCCGGTGCGGCAAACCATTTTTACTTTTGGAATAATTGTACCTCCGGGCGAGAGCGTACCTATAGTTGACCAGTTTGCACCATTGTTAGTTGTTGATAGAATAACCAGGCTTCTGCCTGCCTGGATATTTGTATCAGGAATAGCAACATAAACAGTATTGTTAGTTGTCCTGAAAACACCTGATGGCCTGCTTAAAGGTTCTGTATTTGACACTATAATATCTGTCCCCCAATCGCTAACCTGTCCGTTATAAGGTACCGGTGGATCGTAAACTGTTGTTGATATTTCCTGTGCTATCAATGCAAATTGAAAAAGGAATATCATCAAAAAACCAACGAATATATTTCTCATGAATATCTCTCCTTTTGAGTTTTTGGATATCATATAATAACGAATTTTATACAAATTTAAAGCATAAAAAAAAGCGGGGTAAACAACCCCGCCATACAAATTAACAAAATTAGAATTAATCATTTAAAAATCAATTTTTCTTCCGTGTATTATAATTATCATACTTGCCTGATTTCTGCACTTCTTTCTTTTCATCTTCAGATTTATTCTCAATATCTTCAAGGTCCTTGCTGTATTTCTCGAGGTTATCATTTTGCCTTTTCATTTCAGGCGAAGGAGAAACTGATTTCATCTGGTTCGACATATAATCCTGCGCGCCGGAAAGTATCTCTTTAGCTTTGGTATAGTCGCCGTCATCAGCTTTACGCAGTGCTTCTTCCATCAATTCATTTGCCTCGAACATTGCAACATTCTGAACAACCGTTTCATTTTTGCTTCCGTTGTACTTATCGATGCTTGATGTTCTTTCGATCCTGTTCACATTCGTTTCCGTTACAAGGCGGAAATCGGCGGTTACATCTTCATAAGTCAGCTCATTTTCAAACTCAAGCCTTTTTTCAGTCTTTTTGGTTATATCGAATTTTATCAGTACAGATTTTTTCTGACCGCTGAACATGTCTTTGAAGTCAATAGTAACCTGGTCACCCTCAACTTCGTACGGGTAACCAAAAACTTTGCTTACTTTCAGATTTTGATCAGGATAACGGATTCTCATTTTTGTGCCCTGCCCAACAAGGTTACGCATTCCCCTCAGCTCGGTAGCAAATATCTCCGGTATATCGCTGGAGTTTTTAATATAGTAGTAGTTGCCCTTACCGTAATCTGCAATATCTGTCATAAGGTTCTCGTTGAACTCATTGCCAACGCCGAAAGTACTGATGGTTATGCCGTCTTTGCGGTTTTTATCCTTAACGATCTGTGCAAGCTTGTGGCGATCAGTTACCCCGCGGTTCGCAAGCCCGTCTGAAAGCAGGAATACCTTATTCACATAGCCGCGCATGTATGACTCATTAACCTGGTCATACCCTTCGAACATTCCTTCGCTCAGGTTTGTGAATCCGCCCGGCTGCAGCGCGGAGATCTTTTCGCGAAGTTCGTATTTATCGCGTATAATCTGTGATTTCTGCAGCACGTCCACATTATCATCATATGTAACTACAGAAATATAGTCATCTGTGTTTGCTTCATCTATCAGGTAGTCAACGGCTTTTTTAACATACTCAAGCTTGTTTTTCTCGCCCATCGAGCCGCTTCTATCAATAACTATAGAAATATTCATCGGTGTCCTGGTTCTATCATCACTTATCTTATCCGCTTCCAGATCAACATACAGGTAAACGCTGTTGTTATCATAGTAGTAATTGTTATCAAGGGAAGTTGTGAATTTTATCGGACCGCTTCCGGTTTTGCCGTTTGCAGTTGGCTGGGTTGTAATTCTGGCATTTGTTTGATACATTTTAACGGGATCAACGGGACTGAATACAAGGTATGCACTCACTGATAATGCTGTTAAAATGGCTAGTATTGCCAGAAATGGTAAAAATGCTTTTTTTGCTTGCTTTTTCATGGCTTTAGAGATTAAATTTTCTGGTAGTTAATTGTTTTACTCTCTAATATGAAAAATTGTTCCTTAGATATAACTTAAACGTAGTGAAATTTGACCGTATTGGAACAGGCGGCTCTATACAATATGCGGAAGTATGAAGTTGAGGATCAGAGCAGGGCTGATGTTTTTTCGAGAAGCCAAGCCGGGTTGAGTACTTTTAGTTTCGGGTTACGGAGCTCTCTTTCGATCTGGATAGCTTTTTTATAATTGTCTGAAGTTCGCATTTTTAGAAGCTCAGAAGTGTATTTTATGAATGCGAGATGTTTAGTTCTTAATATGCCGCTTAGCAGCTTATTATTATTAATATATTTTTTATATGCTTCCACCAGGTCAAATGCCTCACTGTACATCGAAAGCTCAAAGTAAAGCATCAGGGTGTAGTATCTTACTTCAAGCTTAAAGTAAAGATCCTGGTAAGAAACCCTGCTGATGAACCACAGCGCCTTTTCAAAATCTTCTTTGCCAAAACATACTTTGGCCATACTGAAATTAAAAGTGTTTTCCCGGAAATCGGGTGATAACCTTTTTGAGTAGTTCTTAATGAATTTCTCCGCCCAGTCAAACTCCTTCAGGTTAATAGCCACAATGACAAAATTCTTGAAAGTCTGCGGAACAAACCAGCCGCCTTCTTTTGCCGAGTAGTATCCGCCTTTGAGCAGAAAATCGATCAGGGTGAAATACTCCCGGAGGTAATCCGAATTCCCCGCATTATAAAGCCTCATGCAGAAATTCTGAAGCCCGATAGCTGCATTATACTTTTCCATAAATGTGAGGTGTTCTTCGTGTTTTATAAGGATCTCTTTAACTTCCCGGTAATGGATCTCGTTTATGGGGTCAAGGTTCAGCCTTACCTGGTTATAAAGCAGTTTCAAAAGCGGAATGCTGCTGTACTTGTCGTAATTTTTCTTAACATGCTGAAGGATCTCATCCATCAAAAGCAGATCAGTATCTACATTCACAAGGTGCTGCCTGTTCAGTATAAAAATGTAATTATTAAATGACTGTATGAAGTATTGAACTGACTGGTAGAACAGAATATTTGGGGTCAGGTCGCCGGATATCTCTTTCTGATTGAGCACTTTTTCTTTCAAAACAATACTCTCGTTCTTTATTCCCTCAAGTTCCTGGAGAGCCTTGAAATATTCTTCGCCGCGGGTTTTCTGCCTGTTCCATTCTGCTTCTGTCGTTTTCAGGTTCTTCATCAGGATCCGCCCAACATCCCTTTTATTCAGCTCATGCAGAATGGTTAGTTTCGGCATATATGTGTTTCCGGTGTAATTCAGATATCCAAGGTAGTCTTCTGCAAGTTTGGTGATAAGGAATATTAATGTCCGCATGAAGCCATCGTTAAAT
The DNA here is from genome assembly GCA_014879675.1 of Ignavibacteria bacterium. Classification (GTDB taxonomy): domain Bacteria; phylum Bacteroidota; class Ignavibacteria; order Tepidaquicellales; family OLB5; genus OLB5. Next base: position 10,812 of record JACSRQ010000217.1, on the reverse strand, counting down.
TTTCCGGGATCAAAAAGCTTCTTATAAACATATTCCTTCTTCATCTTCTCAGGCGGGAAATCAGGGTACAGCCTGAAAATATATGTAAACAGCTTCTGTACATTTTTGTTTTTATTAAAAAAGGGAGAGTGGATGTATTCTTTCAAGCCCTTGAGCTCGGAAGTATTAAGCGAACGTAATATGTCCATCAGGCTGCTGTTCAGCATTCAGATCCCACCTCCCGGCAGAAACCCGGAGCCGTATGGAATAGCCGGATAATTTTGATAAATAAAAAATACTCTGTACTTTTCATTGGTTCTCTAACTCGACTCGAGGGTAATTGCAGCAACAAACCCTGTTTTTTTTCCTTTCCGTAATTCTTAAACTATTCAATTATTTCTTCCGCTAAAATAGCTAAATATTCCTACTTTTTACATGAAATTCGGGTATAACAGCTGACTATCACCCTAAACTTTGAGCGTTTGACTTCTTTGTTTAGCTATGCCCGTTAAAATATCTTTGTGTTAAAAAAGGGAGGACAAATATATGCAGATCAATTTTTTATGCAAAAAACTACACATACTTTTATTACTAACGGTCATAACAGTAATTTTGCCCTGGGGTAACCGAACGGCAGCGCAATGGGTTAGTTGCGGAGGTCCGGCCGGGGGATATATTAACACTCTTGTGTTAAACGGTTCGGTTATGCTTGCCGGCACCGAGAACTCCGGAGTATACATATCAACGAACGCAGGCACATCCTGGAGCGCGGCTAACAGCGGACTTCTGAACCTCTCGGTAAGATCACTGGTTGTTTCCGGATCAACCGTTTATGCGGGTACTTTCGGCGGCAAAGTTTACTCAACTACAAATAATGGAGCTAATTGGGTGCAGCTTGCAGCAAGCCCGGCAATGACATTCAGCATGCTGAAAACAGGAAACAATATTTTCGTATGCAATTCAGGCGGTGTGAATGTTTCCACTGATAACGGGATAAACTGGTCGGCGGCAAATACCGGAATTGTTGACCTTAACATACGCTGCTTCACACTATTGGGAAACACAGTATATTGCGGTTCTTACGGCGGCAAGATCTACAAAACTACTAACAACGGTGCAAACTGGAGCGATGCAACAGGCAACCTCGCAACTTCAAACATACGAACCCTGGTTGTAAGCGGTTCAAATGTTTTTGCAGGCAGTGATGCAGGCGCTTTTATTACTACCAACGGCGGAAGTAACTGGAGCACGGTCAGCAGCGGACTCTCGGGAACATCTGTAAATACATTTTGTGTAAACGGATCGGTGATTTTTGCAGGTACACCGGCAGGCGTGTTCCAAACTTCAAATAACGGCACGCTGTGGAGTTATTATGGCGGCGGCTTGAACAACAATAATGTTCTTTCGATCGCGGTAACCGGATCGAATTTATTTGCCGGCACCAACGGCGGAGGTGTTTCACTTTCTCAAAATTCCGGCGGATTCGGCATGATGAGCTCCGGCATGAACATTTCAAATGTCGCTGTATTAAAAGTGAATTCCAACACCCTGTACGGTTGCACTTACGGTTCTTCAATACTTTCTTCAACCAATAACGGAACTACCTGGAACTCGCTCCACAGCGGTTTACCGGATGCAAACATTACGGGCACAGCTTTTATAGGAACGAATATTTTTATAAGCACTTCCAGCAAGGGTGTTTACAGATCTTCTGATAATGGCGGCTCGTGGAGCGCGGTAAACAGCGGTATTTCTTACCTGTACATAAATACTATTGCCTCATCCGGGAACAATCTTTATGCAGGTACGGGTGTTGGTGCGTTTTTATCAAGCAACAGCGGAGCCAATTGGGTACAGGTAAATCCGGTTCCGGCTGCAGCGAATGTAAGAGCATTCACTTCCATTGGCTCAACAGTTTACGCCGCCGTATATGGATCAGGTGTATTTTTTACCACTAATAACGGTGCGAACTGGTCAGCGGTTAACAGCGGGATCACAGATCTGAATGTACAAACAATAAATGCAAACGGGAACAAGCTGTTTGCAGGCTCAACCAATGCAACATTCTATTCTTCAAACAGCGGACTGAACTGGATTGCAGTTAACAATGGGCTTGGAAGTAATTCAGCGTTTACATTCACTTTCAACGGGAATACTGTGTATGCAGGCACAACTCAGAACAAGATCTATCAATCAACAAATGATGGAAGCCAGTGGCAGGAAATAAGCACAGGGCTGCCTGCTCCGACAGCTTCGGCAAATTTAGTCTATTCACTTGCCATTAATAACGGGATCTTGTTTGCGGGAGTGCAGGGCAACAGCGTTTGGAAAAGACCGCTTTCTGAAATTACAGCAATTGAACCTGTTGGCAATGTATTACCCGAATCATTTGAGTTAAAGCAGAACTATCCCAACCCATTCAATCCGTCAACTGTGATTGAATTTTCTGTCACACAACCGGGCACTGTTAAGCTGAACGTATTTGATATATCTGGCAGGCTTGTTAAGGAACTAATAAATAGTGCACTCAATGCAGGGTCATACAAAGTTTCTTTTGACGGAAACGGGATTTCGAGCGGAACTTATTTTTATGAGCTGGAGACAAATGGATCACGTATAACAAAGAAGATGCTCCTTCTCAAATAGTTGTTTCATCTTCTTCAATCTCCGCATTACATAGAAGGCGTTCAGGAAACTGAACGCCTTTATTTTATGATATGTTTGATTTTAGCACTTTTGTGCAGTTCTGCTGGCTGCTATTTGATCATCAACATTTTTTTAGTTTCAGTAAAACCTTCAGATTCAAGCTTATAAAAATATACGCCGCTGGAATAATTTGAGGCATCCCAGTCAGCTTTATAATTCCCGGCTGAAAGTTCACCGTTCACAATTGTTTCAATTATCCTGCCCTGGATGTCATAGATCACAAGCTTTACCATGGATGGCTTAGGAATGGCAAACTCAATGTTAGTAACCGGGTTGAACGGATTGGGGTAGTTTTGGGATAGTGAAAATGAAGCAGGCAGTTCGTTGGATAAGACCTGAATGTTCACAAGATTACCTGTTGGATTCCGTTTATAATAAACTTCCCAGTTGCCGTCACGGAAATCCCGCCATACGGCGTGTATGCCGGCATCAGAAACTGTATGACAGGGGTAAACTGAATGTGCTGTGTCGTTCGAGAGTCGAAGTGAAGAGCTAAAACTTTGTCCGCTGTTTGTAGAAACCCTGTAATAAATTTCATCATTACCATCAACATTATCCTGATATACTAAATGAATATTACTGCCTGTGATACTTACTGTAGGCCTGATAGATATTGAGGCGTTGTTTGTATGCCTAACGTTTGCTTCCCAGGTTATACCCAGATCAGTTGAGCGCCTGCTGTATATTTCTGGATTACCGTCGCTGTTTTCCACCCAGGCTATCAATACTAAATTTCCGGCAGCATGCATTGAAGCGAAGAAGGATGCTCCGGGCAAAGTTGTAATTCGCACTTCAGCTTCCCATGTTAGGCCGCCATCCGTTGACCTGCGATAATAGACTTCATCATTACTATTCCGGTTATCATGCCAACTGATATGAAGGGTTGAACCCGTAAAAACAACACAAGCCTGCAGAGATACTGCCGCATCATTTGTAAGCCTGGTATCAGCGCCCCATGTTATACCGTAATCAGTAGAACGTTTATAATAAATTTCGTAATTGCCATCTCGATTTTCTCCCCATGCGGTAACCACAAGATTTGAATAAGCTGCTATTGAAGGATATGTCGAAAGATTCGGATCGTTTGTTAGTCTTATTCCCGAGCCCCATGTTAACCCGCTATTAGTTGATTGTTTATAGTAGATCTCTTCATTACTGATTCTGTCATTCCATACCATGTGCACAAAATTGCCTGATACAGCAAGAGATGGTCTTTGTGATGCGGCGTTATCTGTAGTTAACCTTGTATCACTTCCCCAGGTAACACCATCATCGGTTGAGCGCTTGTAGTATATTTCGTAATTGCCATCCCGGTTGTCATTCCACGTCGCGTGTATTGTGCTCCCTGAAGCTATTATACACCTTGCGTTATTAGGTGATGTAAGCGAACTATCCGGATGATTAGTAAAGCGCACATCGGGAAGCCATTGGCTTGTGATGGAACTACAAACAGATAAAAATACTAGTATAATTAATGTTTTCATAGAATTAATTTCCCTGTAATAGAATATTTTATTAATTTCACCTTTTTTGTTGTTAAATGCATCAATGTGAAACAGGGTATTGAATGTTGAAATTCAATACCCGGATCACACAACCGCTAAATCGCTGTTTGATTCAGATCATCATTTAATTATCATCATTTTTTTCGTATCAGTAAACCCGTTGGATTCCAGTTTGTAAAAATAAACTCCACTGGAGTAACCCGAGGCATTCCAGTCAGCTTTGTAAGTCCCGGCTGAGAGTTCACCGTTCACAATTGTTTCAACTATCCTGCCCTGAATATCATAGATCACAAGTTTCACTACAGATGACTTGGGGATAGCAAATTCAATATTAGTAACCGGGTTGAACGGATTGGGATAGTTTTGAGATAAAGCATATTTTTCAGGTAAATTGTTCCCCGTTGACTGAATTCCGCTGATAAGACTTTCCATATTGTAGTAAACATTTGTTGGTCCGTTGCCGGCGTAAACAAGCGCGCTGTATTTATCAGTGCCGTTTTTATAAATTGCGCATTCAGGCGCAAGAGTACCGGTGCTTTGGAAGCTGTTTCGCCTGTGCCAAATATTACCCATAGCTCCAATCACTCCGCGCCTAACATTAACTGAATCACCGTTGAGATCAACATAGGCAGCAATGAAATATCCGTTCCCTGCTGTTAATGTATCAGAGTTGCAGGAAGTAAAATCAACCGGTTGATTTGAAAGTCCAAGCGAAAGATCAATGTTCCAGCTTGCGCCTCCATCGGTAGAACCATGATATACCGCCCTGTCATTTCTAGTACAGGTTACAAGTATCTGCTGCGGCAGGCTGTGATGGCGCTGCTGGATAGTTATATCGGGTCTTTTATACAATGTGCCGGCGGTTGCATCGGTAATAAATCTGATATGGTAACTTGCTGAAGGAATTTCGTCGGTAGCAAGCAGCCGGACTTCCCATTCATCATTGGCAATTCTTCTTTCAAATGAAATATAGATAGAATCATTTCCTGTTTCATTTGAAAATGCGGCTCTTGGGTAGTAATTTTCGTATGCCAGATTATAAACCGCGCTAGTGTGAGCAAAGCCCCAGTTTATGCTGCGAAAATGATGAAACGCAGTAAATACTCCGCCGCCGTTTGATTCTTCCCTTACAACTACATGCATATAGGTGGTAGATTGCCAGAAAGTACCATCACTGCAGGCAGATACTGTTGCGAAGCGGTTACCAGCGCTTGGGTTTGCAGCTACAACTGAATAATCACCTGTGCCGTTACGGGTAAAACTTACACATGCTAGGAATGCATCATTAAAATTTGAATTAGGACTTGATGTAACGTAAAGCAAGATCCTTGTGGAATCAGGTATGCTGTTATTGCGGCTTTCAACCAGCATAGAAATTGAGCTCCAATAATTGGTAGATTGCCACCCCTGCACATAGTTCCAGTTTGCGCCGCCATTACTTGAACGGTAAACCCTTGCGAGCGCGTTAAATCCCCCGCTGGGATTTCTTATGTTTACCGCCAGATACATCCATCCATCTTCACCCTGTTTCATATCGATCTGCCTGTACCCGCCGGATGTCGCAACATCGTAGCCGGCCACAAGTACATCGTTTGAATACCAGTCATTATCAAATGGCGGTTCATTATTCCTTTCAGCTATAAACAATGAACCTGCATCTGTATTACCCGAAAGATTGGGTTTATCCAGGTACTTTTCAATTTCAATACCCAGTCTATGCTTTTCTGATTCGTTACGGGAATCAATTGCGGCATTATATTCAGTAAGAAGCTGCTGAGGGACCTTTGACGGTATCTTTAAACCGGAATTCAGGTTCTCATTTCCCGATACTTTTCGTGAACTGCTTTGATTCAGTTTGGTTTCGGCCGTATAGTCGGTTTGGGCAATCGTAATCGATTGCAGTGCGGCTATAACAAGGCACATCAAAATCATTTTCAGATTTTTCATTTTGAAACTCCTTTTATAATGTTTTATAAAACAACAACTTCATTTTATGCAACTTTATGATTCTGCAAATTTATGATTCGACCGGCAAACTGTGCACTAAATCCGGAATTCATGCGCAATTTTTACCGGCCATGCCCGGTGAGCGGACAGTGAACAATTATTGATGAACTCACCGGGCATTTTTTACACAGCAAGTATAATATTACCCGTAGTGGAAGGCAAAAAGATTTTTTGATGATGGTAACCATTGTAACTGAAAGCACTGATGATTATTTCTGCGAAAATCTGTAAATTACATTAACAAAATGGTAACAAGTAAAATAATACAGCTGCTGCGTAAACTGGATAAAAAAGAACTTACACGGTTAAGGGAATTTTTAGACTCTCCGTTTTTTAACAATAAGCGTAAAATAGTGCAATTTTATGACAGGCTTCTAAAGTTTGCCCCGGAGTTTGACAGCAGCAGGATAAAAAGGACTGAAATATACTCAGCACTTTACCCTTCCAGTAAATTTAACGCGCAGGTGTATAAAAACCTGAGCTCCGAGCTATACATGCTTGGCAGAGAGTTCCTCGCGATCAGTAATTACAGGTCAAACGATACTTTGCAAAACATTGACTTGCTCGAGAAGCTTGAATCAAACGGTTCAGATGAACTCTACAGATCAGAACTGAACACATTAAGGGATAAACTGAATAAAAGCAGTTATAGCGAGATTCATTTTTTATATAAATTTCGAATAGCGCTTATTGAACGGAATTTTTTATACCATAGAAGCAAAAGGGCAAAGCTGAATTCATCCGGTGTTGAAGAAAGCAACGAGCTAATGAAATATTATTTTATTCACGCATTCAGGCAGAGGTTTGATTTTGAAAGCCTTGGTATGAACTTCAACATACGGACTAACGAAAACCCGGCAATGGCTTATATCAGGAAGCAGCTTGATAGCGGTCTGATCCAGGAAACTATAGATCATATGCAGGCAGCAAAAAGCAAAGATCATGAAATAGTGGCTATATTCTATTATATTCTTATGTCATTCAGGTTTCCGGAAAATGATACATATTTCCGAAAGGCTAAAGAACTGGTTTTTACCAGTAATAAAAAATTCGACAGGCCATTCCGGGTCGAGGTTTCTGATGCACTTTACGGCCTGTTTTCTTTCAGGATGATGCATAATCCTTCAATAGAAAATTACAGGGAGACCTTTGATATAATAAATTTCAGATTAAAGAAAAAGATATTCAGAAGCAGCGAAAAAAGCTATTTTGACGCAATTTCCTTAAGGGCTATTTTCCTGACAGGTGTAAGGCTGAAAGAATATGAATGGCTTAAGAAATTAACCAAAAAATACATACCTGAAGTTACACCCGAACACAGGGAAAACCTATACAACCTGTTAAGCAGTTTTAATAAGTTTTTTGAAAACAAATTTGAAGATTCCCTTGAATTCCTCAGCAAGGTAAAATATGATATCAATCTGTACAAATTAGATGTGCGGAAACTTCAGCTTCTCAATTACTATGAGCTTAACTTGACGGAAAACGCTATTTCACTTATTGCGTCTTTTAGAGAGTTTTTGAATAGTAACAGAGAGCTTACCGAGGATGAAAGGTCGAAAAATACCAGAGTAGTTAACTTCTACGCAAAACTATTGAAATTGAAAGAATCCTGCAATGATTTTGAACTTCTGGCATTACAGAAGGAGATAGAAAAGACACCGAATTTTTTATACAGAGAGTGGTTCCTTGATAAGATAAAGGATATAAAGGCAATAAATAGAAAGTGACATTTATGAAATGAAGTATTAACTGCTGACTTGTGAAATTCATGTAATAAATAATTCAAGAACAGAGAAGGCGGAAATTAATCCGCCTTCTCTATTTTTTACAATCCCTATGATCCACTAAATAATATACTTCACATTTGAGCTGTAATGAAAACATGTAAAACAGCAATAGCGGAACAAATCCCTACGGCTGAAATTGGAGCCTAATTTTTTAATGTAACTAAAACAAATTTAAAAATGACTGCAAGCCTGAGAATATGAGTACCACTACTATCAGAAAAAAAACTATCCCGATTATTATTAAACTTGAAACCATTGTATTTCTGGCCTGCTTCACAAATCTTTGATTATCTTTATCAGACTTGTCAGATTTGTAGTATTCCGAGAGCTTATCAAAGTATGAACTCATTGTTTTCACCTTTCTGTTAAAAAATTACCCGCAGGTATGGGGCCCTGCGGGATCTAAACGAAATACGGAGAACAACAACCGGTATTTCAACGGTCTATTTTACAAGCATCATTTTCTTCACATCACTGAATCCGTTTGTTTCAATGCGGTAGAAATAAACTCCTGAAGCCAGCATCGAAGCGTTGAAGTTAATTCTGTAAATTCCCGCAGCAAGATCTTCATTCACCAGGACAGCCATTTCCCTTCCCAGCATATCAAATACAGTCAGCTTTACAGAACCGGCTTTCGGAACATTAAAACTGATTTTGGTTTCGGGGTTAAAAGGATTCGGGTAATTTTGTTTAAGCTCAAATTTATCCGGAATTGAGCTGCCCACCGGCTCGATCCCTGTAAAGAGCTGCTCAGCATTATAATAGACATTTGTTGGCCCGAAACCCGGGTAACCGAATGTCGCGTATTTTGTCGTTCCGGATCTGTAAATAGCGCAAACCGGAGCTACAACTCCTGATGATTGGTTTTGATTTTTCTTATAGTAAACATAAGGGAATCCGCCCGGAATAGAACCCTGTTTTACATTAACTGAATCGCCATTATCGGTAACATAGCCTGCAATTACATACTGGCCACCGCTGGTTAGTGAATCACTGCTGCAAGTGGTATAATCTGCAACCTGAGAAGTATTCGGCCCAAGAAGCTGATCTATAACCCATGTTCCACCGCCATCAGCGGAGTAGTTATAACGCGGGTTCCTGTTGCGTGTGCATGTTACAAGTACTTTCTTGGGTACACCTGCACTCTGCTGAACAATAGTAATTGCCGGTTTTTCGTATTTTATTCCCGATACAGCACTTGTAATGTAAAAAACCCTGAAACTGGTTGAAGGTGCATCAGGCGTAACCAGCATCCTAAGCTCGTATTCTGTGGAGCTGATCCTTCTTTCTACAGCAATGTATATTGAGTCAGTACCTGATTCAACCGAAAAGGCTGAAGCCGGGTAATAATCGTTATATGAAGTATTTAATAGTGCAGAAGTGTGCGTTACACCCCATGTAATAGTTCTGAAATGCCTGATACCGACCTGTACACCGGCGTTTGTAGCTTCACGAACAACTGCATGCATATATGTACCGGACTGAAAGTACATACCATCGCTGCATGAAGTAACGTATTCGTATTTATTGCCTGCGGCAGGTACTCCGACTGGGTAAATACTCCCTCCTACTCCGTTCCTCTTTACACTCAGTACATATAGTGCGGCGTTATCACCGTTAACCAGTGAGCCAAAAGTAAAGTAAACCAAAATGCGGGTTGAGTCTGGGTTTGAGTTAGTCCTGCTTTCAACCAATGCTGAAACGTTGTGAATATACCCGCTTCCGGCACTGTAGTTTATTACTCCCGGCCAGGTGGCGCCGCCGTTTGTGGAAATGTATATTGCGAGCTGACCGGGTGAACCTGACCTGTTTACGACCATGTACATGCTGCCATCTTCACCCTGGGCAAGATCAAGCTGTTTGAATCCGCCTGCTGAAGCTATTCCGCCCGAGTGGATCTGCACATCGGAAGTGTACCAATCAGATGTAAATGGCGGGATATTGAAGTTTGAAGTAAATGTTGAGGTCTTTGTAATGCCGAATACATCTTCCGGTGTTTCAGCACCAAGCAGCCTGTCAACCTCCGCATTCAACTCCATTTTGGCATTCTCCCCGGAGTCTTCCCTGAAGTTGTTGATCCTTTCAAGCATTGAAGCCGGAAGTTTGTCCTGCTGGAGCACCGGCTCTCTTTCGTTTTCGCCCAAACCATGATTATTGGGCAGAGACTGTTGTGCAGTTACATACTGAACCGAGCATAACATACATAACACAAGCATAAAAAATAATTTTGTTTGTTTCATCTTTTGTTTCCCTTTCGTTTATTTTTAGTTTCCCCCAAAACTTTGTTTAAAGCGTGAAATTATTCAATAACATCACGCGGACTAACAATGCTGAAAGCTGCTCTCATATTTTATCCTACTTTCTTTTTGACCGGGGCACACCACGGTCCTTTATTTGCTGAGTTAACTGCAGCTACTCTGAAAATATATGTTCTTCGCAGCTTGAGCCCCCTTAATGTATAGCTGGATTCGTTTGTAATATCAGCCAGTACCCATTCTTTCCTTGCGCTTGAAATACTGTATTCAATTATATATTTATCTGCATCATCAAGTGAATCCCAGGCGATATTTACTTCCCCTTTGCCATCTCCCCGTGTTACGTACATTGAATTTATTTCGAGCGTATCCATAGCTTCTTTTTAATTAAGTACTCTGCAAATTTAGCCTTATTAGTACCTGCAATTCAAAGAATATTTTGAAACAATGTTAGAGAAAAAGTTATGAATAATGTATTAAAATGAGCCATTTTTGTTATTATTTAACTATATTTGCCAACAAGAATGTTATCAAATTTTTACTGCGGAATAATTTGGATGAGTGTTTGTG
>JACSRQ010000187.1 GCA_014879675.1 Ignavibacteria bacterium | reverse complement strand
GAAATAATCCAGTTCCAGAATAATATTTTCGACCCGCTGATCGAAATAATTTCAAAACATAAAGGGCTAGTAAACCAGTTCATGGGAGATGGGTTCATGGCCTCATTCGGGATCCCGCTGGAAACGAATACCCATGAGCAGAACGCGTTCGAAGCAGGACTTGAAATAATAAGTAAAATTAAAGAACTTGCTGTAAACGGGATCATTCCACCTACAAGGGTTGGAATCGGAATCCACTCCGGGGATGTTATAACAGGTAATATAGGAAATGATATCCGCAAGCAGTATTCCATTGCAGGAACAACGGTAATAACTGCTGCCAGGCTGGAACAGCTCAATAAGCAGTTCAGCACGCAGTTCCTTGTTACAAAAGAGTTCTTAAACAAGGTTCACACTAACGGCCAGGTAATCGAATCACTTGGCGATGTTTCAATTAAAGGGTTTGAAAAACCCGTGGAGGTAATGTGCGTAAAAGTCTGATATTATTTATACTGGTGTTCGCTTATATCTGGGGATGCTCCGGCAGTGAAGATGAATACAACCTGATAAAACCCGCTGAGAGGAAAGCGATAGCAGAGATATGCAGCTGCTTTGAACCGATACAGGTTTACAAGGATAAAATGAAGAATGAACGTGATTCCTTACTGCAGAAAGTTTACCGCGACTCATTCGAAATGAAAATAATCGAAATGGCGCCCTGCCTCGAAAAGGCTGATGAACTTGATAAAAAAACGGCAGGCAATGAAAAGTACATGAACCAGTTCATAAAATATGTAAAAGAAAAACACCCCAATTGTTTCCCGATGATGATAGGTATAGGGCCAAATGATTCTTTAAACATCAAAAAATAGAAATTTTATGAATGTGATAAACAACACAATTAACCGGATGAATTTCCTGGTACTTGATGTTTCGGAAAGGATCAGCGGTATTCCGGAAGAAGAGCTCTCGGCTAAACCCGATCCTGTAAAGTGGTCAAAGAAGGAAATACTTGGGCACTTGTGTGATTCCGCAATGAACAATTTAAGCCGCTTCATCCGCGCACAGTTTGAAGTTGAACCGTTCAGTGTTGTGCCATACAGGCAGGATGAATGGGTTAAGCTGAATGCTTACAACGAAATGAAAGCCGAGCGGATTGCAGCACTGTGGAGTACGCTTAACCTGCAGATAATAAATGTTATCAGCCGCATTCCCGCAGATAAACTTGCTGTTAAGTGTGACCTCGGCGAGGCTGCTTTCAGGGAAGGCGAAACTGTTAAAGACCTGCTCTGGCTGATCGAAGATTACCTCGTGCATATGGAGTATCATTTAAACCAGATATTTAATTAGCAAGGCTGATTAAAGCAAATTCAGTATATTTTTCCAAAATAGGGCTGTATCAAAAGCGCTTTGTCATTCCTGCGAAGGCAGGAATCTTATGGAAACTTACACTTTATTTTTCTTGGGATATAATTTTTGAAACAACCCCTTTTCAGCATTATTAAACAACAAACCGTTTCAACGGTTTACTCACCTGATCTGCGCAGCGAAGAAATGAAAATTATCAGCGAACCAACAAGCATACAGCCCGATAGAATGAGCATCAGCACGGCAGTATTTGGGATCGGATCTAATCCGAACCAGCCCGCAGGTGAGGGATAAAAAAGTATCAGTTCTAGTGCAAAAAATGCTGCAATGAAAATGTACAATCCCGCCCTGGCCAGCCTGCTGATTTCAAACAAACCATTGGAAGTTAACCAGCCCAGCACACCAAGTGTCATAACCCCGAGCATTACCAGATGAATATACCCGATGGTAATATCTCTTACTACAAATGCGGGATAACCGATCTGCGGAACTGCAGATATAAGCTGAAAGATATATTTCAGGAATAGCGCAAGGAAGCTTAGCCTGAAAAGAAACTGACCTGCGCCGCCATTTTCTTTGAAAACCTTCATCTCACCCATGAAGAGCAAAATATACAGATACCTTGCACCGGCAAGTTGAGCAAATGCACATAAAATTCCGATTGCATATATATAGCCCGGTATACTGAATCCCAAAAGCGATAGCACATATGCCCCTAAGTTAGAATAGAAAAGGATCTGGAAGGCCTTACCCGATACCGCCTCATTAAATACAATCCCCTGTTTCTCATAATACCTCAGCCAGAGCCCGATAAGCGTAAATACGAACCAGCCGTTATATTGGAAATGCAGGTAGAAGTAAATTATCTGCTTGTATAGATTGGGTTCAGGCAGACCGGTGAATACAACGGCTACAAGTCCCCATGGACCAAGCGACGATAGGAACAGGAAGAACAATCCGCCATAGATAAAGTTCATGGAAACGGTTTCATTCCTGATATACGAGATATCTCTTAGTATGAAAAAAATAAATGCATAAGAGCAAAAAATATGAAGAGTAGAAAGTGCTATTGAATATGAGCCATATCCCTGAATGGTGAATGAAAACAGCATTCCCGCAATCGATATCTGCGTTATCCAGAAAAGTATGTTATACTTTTTTAGTTTAGCCGGCTCTTTTACATATATATAGACTATTGCGATATACAGAGCGTTATACAGCCAGCCAAGAATCGCAAAGTGCGAGTGTGCATGCAGCAGGTTTTCGAACAAAGGAAACTGTAATGGGTAAACGAACATCATACGCAAATAACTGCCTATTAGAGCAACCACAACTAAGTAAAACAATGAGAGTCTTATTTTTCCTGTAAACTTGGTCGGGTTTAACATTGAGTGCTATCTAACATAAACAAAAATAGGTATCTTTTAATCAAATTGTACATACCTTGTTATGATCAATCCCTCTTGAAAAGGGGGACGATTGTTTTGGGCTTGAGAAGAACCAAGATTAAACCCAATTTTTATTATTGCATAAATT
>JACSRQ010000041.1 GCA_014879675.1 Ignavibacteria bacterium | reverse complement strand
GTTGATTAACAAGAATTGTAACCTCTTTGCCCAATGCATCAAACACAGATAGCCGAACCAATCCGTAATCAGCAATCTGAAATCCGAAATGAGTAGTAGGGTTGAACGGATTGGGATAGTTTTGGGAAAGTGAATACGCCCCGGGGATTTCGGCAGCTATATTCGAAATTCCGATCGTATTGCCGTTTGGATTCCATTTGTAATAGATCTCTGAATTCGTGCTGCCATTTCGCACATCATGCCATATAATATGGGCTTTGCTGCCTGTTACAGCAATGTTAGGCTGGTATGCACCACTGAACGAGCTCGAGAGCTGCACGCTCGTTTCCCAGCTATTTCCGCTGTTCAGTGAACGAATGTAATAGATTTCAGAACCCGAGACGGTATGCCATGTTACATGTACAATTGATCCCGATAACATTACATCCGGATTCATTGCATATGCATAAATCGTTAACCGGGTATCTGCACTCCATGTATTGCCGTTATCAGTTGAGCGTTTGTAATACACTTCACTATTTATATTTGAATCCCTTAGGTCTGTCCATACTACATGCAATTCATTTGAATTAGAAGTAATTTCTGGTGTTTCCGAGATCCTGAGTTCGTTCGTCAATCGGGTATCCGTGCCCCAGCTTATTCCTCCGTTTGTAGAGCGTTTGTAATATATCTCATAGTCATCACTGTTACGGCTATCAGACCACGCTACATGGATGTTCGATCCTGTTGATGTTAACGATATACTCGAAGCCAAACCCGTTGTGTGACTTGTTAGCATTGTATCCGCTGACCATGTATTACCATTATCAGTTGATCGCTTATAAAAAATTTCATAGTTCCCGCTGCGTGTATCACGCCAAACAACATTTACAGCAGTACCTTCTGCCCTGATAACAGCATCCTGTGAAACAGCCGAATTATTTGTTAACCGAACATCAGCATCCCAACTATTCCCGCCATCGGTTGAGCGCTTATAGTATATCTCAAAATTGCCGTTCCTGTTATCCTGCCAGACAATATGAATATTTGATCCGGAAGCGGATATTGAGGGAAGAGATTTACTGCTAACAAGGTTAGTAAGCTGAATATCGGATTCCCACGTTAGCCCTTCATTTGTTGATCTTTTGTAAAAGATCTCTCCGTTACCATCCCTGGTATCCTGCCAAACGGCATGCAGGTTACTGCCGCTTGAAGAAAGATCTGAATTAGTTGAAAATCCAGCCGCATTTGTGAGCCTGGTATCGGGCTGCCATTGGGCAAGTAAGCCTGCCCCAGTGAAAACAGGGGTCAAACCTAAAAGTGTAATATTCAAAATTACAGCTATTATATAATTTTTCATTTTATCAACACCATCTTTCTTGTTTCTGAAAATTCATCAGTGATGAGCTTATAAAAATAAACTCCGCTTGAGTACCCTGATGCATCCCAGCTGAATTCGTATGTGCCGGGCTGTAATTGTTGATTAACAAGGATCGTTACCTCTTTACCAAGTGCATCATATACAGATAGTCGAACCAATCCGAAATCAGCAATCCGGAATCCGAAATGAGTAGTGGGGTTAAATGGATTCGGGTAATTTTGAGATAGTGAGAAACTTTTTGGAATTTCAGTGCTTATGGTTTGAATTCCGATAATTACGGTAACACTGTCTTCTGATGCGACAAGAAGCGTATTGTTGTTTGATAAGGCTGTAAATGTTTTGGTTGAGCGCGGCATTTGTGAAATTGAAGTAATATTGCCTGGAACATTGTTAAAATATGGATCAGCAAACCACGTTTCTCCTCCGTTGGTTGTCATCCTCACAGTTCCGTTATCTCCTGTAACAGCCCCGCTATCTTCGCTTGAAAAGTATATCGAGCGAAGAGTGTTTGTTGTTCCGCTGTTTTTTAAGATCCAGGTTGAGCCAAAGTTTGTAGATTTGTATATTCGGCCTTGTGACCCGCAGATATAAAATGATGTAATCTGAGATATTCCAACAGAAGCGGGATTTATGCTGTAAATGTTAACGCTTGTATCTGTCAAGCTAACATTGATCCAGTTGAGCCCGAAATTAGTGCTTCTTAAAATTGTTCCCTTATCTCCCGCAGCAACCACAAACTCAATACTATTTGCATGCGAAGAAACTGCATTTAGGTTTCTTGTTGTGGTACTGGAAATTGCCGACCAATTTTGTCCAAGGTTAGAGCTTTTTAAAATAGTGCCGTTATCTCCAACAGCAAAATGATTCCCGCCGAAACCAAAGCGTACAGCATTTAGATTTGCTGTTGATCCCGTTGGTATCACACTCCAATTGACTCCCCTATTAGTAGATCTTACGATCGTTCCATTATTGCCGACCGCAAAAGCGCTGAATCCGCCTGACCGTATATCTGCACCTTTTAGATCCTGAGTTGTTCCGCTGTTTACAGGCTGAAAATTGATAGTATCTCGACCGCGGGATATTTGAATTAGACCGTTATCACCGATAGCTATTCCATAGTCTTCTATGGTGCCATCAATCTCATTTGAGGTTGCCCACATTATTAATCTTGCGATGTTCTCAAAGGCAGTAACTATAACGTCGGAGCATCCTCTCTCTAAAGTGAATGACATAGAAAGACAACAGCAGACAAATATTGTAAAAATAAATTTTTTCATAATTTATGGATTTATTGAATCAATTATTGAGTTCGTATTACTGTAATTCAATTCCGCTCGCTAATTCATTTTTCTTCATTCAGAAGCCAAATTTCGAAGATGCGCAATTGCTTCACCACATCGATCAATAAACATACCTGCCGCCAACTACATACACAATGTTGTTGGCTATTATCATATCATTAAATCTGTCAAATTCATCGTAATAAACCTGAGTCCACGTCAATCCCTGGTCGGTTGATTTAGCAATAGCATTGGTACCAAATGCCCAAAAAGAAGTTGTGTGAGTGAATACTCCGTTTAACGTTTCTAATCCGGTAGTAATTTCTACCCAACTTTCTCCTCGATCAGTAGATCGTACTATATTTCCTTCATAAGTGCCAATAATAATTACACCCCCAAAATAATCCATTGCCCTTAAATTAGAGGTAATTGTAGTTTCTAATAACTCCCAACTATTCCCTTTATCAGTTGACCGTGATAAGAAGCCATTATTTCCGCAAACAATTATGGTTGTATCATCTATAAATTCACAATCTGTTAGATATTCCGATGGATCATTAAAGATGGGAGCTTTTAATGACCAATTATAATTCTCGTACAATGCAGTATTACCAGATGAAGATTGAGGCATGATAATACCGAAATTTTCTTCATTATTATTTCGATAGAAATCTATTGCATTTCCCGATACGCCAATATTGATCACATTCCAGGTATTTCCTTCATCTACACTTTTTAAGATCGAACTTTGAGTAGTAGTAGCAAAATTTTCACCTCCATTTGTTCCAGAGCCCGGTGCGGTTGCTATATCCAGAATTTGAGAAGCAGATTGAAATGTACTGTACCAGCTTTGCCCAAAATTAGTAGTACTGTTCAAATCTTTGATATCATTACCGTTTCTGCTCAGTACCATTCCGACTTTATCAGTAGAACTATTAGAAAGCAAACAAATTCTGTAAACTACAAAAAAATCCCGAATGAATGTTTTTTCCCATGTAACACCACCATCAATGCTCTTTAAGACTAAAGCACCATCTGTTGCAGGTGTAGGAGGGTCCTGATTCAGATCCTGTCCGACCTCTCCATTACAGCCGGAAAGATACACACCTGTAAAAGCAAAAAAAACGATTAATAAAACAAATGTGAAGTTTTTCATAGTTATTCCAGATTTAAATTTTTTTAAACAGGCTAAAGCGCTTCGTTAAATGGATCTCACTCAGCGCTTTTTGCCTTGGTCGTCCTCTTTTAGGGAGGTTTAACAATTATTGAGATTGAATTAAGTGGACGACCAGATCCGTGACAATAATATGATATTAAGTCTGCCTAACCAAAGAAATAATTGTATATTTGTGGCTGAGTAATACCGCAATTGTTATAAATCGACGGTAAAAAACATCTAATAAACAGTTATTTATAGTTAAAATTATAATTATATTAGTGGCATAAATATACAGACTATGAAAAATTCACAGTTGATTAAAGCAATTCAGACCCTATCAAAGGAAGAGTTTAAAGAACTTGGAAAGTTTGTTAGCTCGCCATTTTTCAATAATCGCGATGAAGTTATCAGATTTTATGAAACCCTTAAAAAAAACTACCCGCATTTTAAATCGCCCGGTTTCACAAAGGATTATTTATTCAAACAGGTTTACCCCGCAAAAAAATACAGTGATGTGTTAATGCGCAAACTTGTTTCTCTAATGCTGAAACTTGTACTGGAATTTTTATTGATGCTTAACCACAGGCGCAATACTCTTGAAAGTGAAGTAAGGCTGCTTGAAATACTGAGGCAAAGAAAACTACTTGATATTTTCGATAAAAAGCAAAAAAAGGTAGTGGATCTGATCAATAACTCTAAGCATGAATTCGACCTCTACGAACTGCTTTATAAAGCTACAGCATCAATGAATGGAGTAATGCAGTTAAAAGATGAAAAGGAAATGCTGAGAGTTTACCAGAAAGAGCATGATGAATTTGTGGCTTATTTTCTTTCATTCGTGCTGCTTCAGTATATTAGACTCTCTGAATGGTCAAAAATGTATAAAATACAATTTGAATTGAGACTTTTTAATGAAGTAACGGATTTCCTTTCCAAAAATCAGTATAACGATTACCCGTTGATCCCATTGTATTATAATATGATGATGCTGATGAATACAGGAGAAGAAAAATACTTCACAAAACTGTTTGAAGAAAGATTGAAATATCTTGATAAAATTACCGTAGTACATAATTACAATGTAGCGCTGGTTTTGATTCAGCATTGCTACAAAATGATCCAATCCGGCAAATCTGAATACCGTTTGCACCAGTTTGAGCTCACAAGATCAATTGTAGAGAACGATCTTATCCCGGAAGGATATATAGAACATTATTTTTTTACCAACACGATCCGGTATGTTGCTTACTTAAAAGAGTTTAAGTGGTGTGAGGATTTTATATCAAAATTTGGTAATAATCTTGACCCTGAAATAAAAGACGAGATATTGAATTATTCGTACTCAATGCTAGAGTTTCACAAGGGAAATAATGAAAGATCGCTTAAATATCTCTCGGCAATAAATATTGAAAAGGCAAATATGAAATATGATATTAAAAATATCCAGCTTATGAATTTATATGAGCTTGGTCATGGCGAACAGCTGCTTTCACATATTGATGCATACAAACACTTTATTTCACGGGATGAACAGCTTACCGTTTCATTTAAAGAAAAGGTCAGGAAATTTTTAAGCTGTGTGATAAATATGAACGGGCTTCGTCTGGATAATAACTCTTCCGAGGCACGCTATTTTAAAAAAGAAGTAACGGACTATGATTATTTTTATCTTAAAGAGTGGGTATTGGAAAAGCTTGATGAGATAAAATAAAAATGGCGGAAAATTGTCCGCCATACTTTAGAGCTGCATATGTTTATTTTATCAATACCATCTTTTTGATTTCAGAATACTGATCTGTTTCAAGCTTATAAAAATATACCCCGCTCGAATACGCTGATGCATCCCAGCTGAATTCGTATGTGCCGGGCTGCATTAGTTGATTTACAAGGATCGTTACCTCTTTACCAAGTGCATCATATACAGTTAGCCGAACCAATCCGAAATCAGCAATCCGAAATCCGAAATGAGTAGTGGGATTAAATGGATTGGGGTAGTTCTGCGAAAGCGAATATCCATTAGGTGTTTCATTGCTAATTGACTGAATTCCGATTGGGTTTGCTGATAACAAAAAGTTAATTGACCAAGCTTTCAGAACACCTGTATTTCCACTCGCCCTATCGTAAATTCTCAACACCCATGAGCCGTTAATGCCCTGGCCGTTAAATGATGAAAGCGGACTGCGCGGCCTGAATGTACCTGTAAACGGCGCTGTTCCGCTGCTAATTGGTATTGAAGCTGAATCGTTCAATATTGTTCCAATAAAATTCTGCCCTGTACCGCCTGCCTGATAAACGAGTGTATCAACTGTAACAGTATTATCCGTAGCGCTGTTATGAGTTAAATAAATTTCAAGATCAGAAACTTTGGAATGAACTATGCTATCAAGCTTAACATTAACATCTCCTGTTGCATAATTCATTGAGAGGCAGTCAACAAATACAGAATCGGAAGTTGACTGGTTATCGGTTATTTGTTTACCAACGTTCTTTTTCCCAACTGCATGAATAAAAAAAGAAGTTGGAGCATACTTCAAAGTGAGAATATCATAATTAGAACCTGTAACACTGAAACCTGTAACATAAGCATTCCCAACTCCATCAGTTACCATTATTGAAGGTGCCGCGGGGTTGCCTGTATAGACTCCTGACCATAAAGAATCCCCAAATGAATTGTACCTAACGGCCATCAGGTATCTGTTGACTCCTTCACTATGAGGCCCGGAAGTATATATGTATCCTAAACATTTATCAATTGAAATAGACCATCTTGCATTTGAAGTGACATTAGTAATGAATTTTACCCAAAGAGAGTCACCCGCAGAACTTATTTTAGTTATCGCATTGTTATAGGCAGGTGGAAGAGAAGTCGGCCCTGTAATATAAACGTCACCAAATGCATCTGCTGCAATTGAGTTAATATAACCGGGGTGAATACCTTTAACCCATTGTTGATCACCTGAAGAATTGAATTTAACCGTACCTACTCCACGACCCGTTACAATTACATTCCCAAAGTTATCCACTGCCATATCATATGGCCGGTCTTCAGAATACTCTCCACCACTGTTCGTTCTTCTAACCCACAATTCGTCACCGGATGAATTATATTTAATGGTTGCGTAATCAAAGTGAGTGCCAACACCATTAGACTCCCCGGTAACATATATATTACCAATGTTATCGATTTTTAAAACCGAAGGAAAATCACCGTTAGCATGCTGGTTATCGTAAATCCTGATCCATTGCTGAACGCCCGATGTGTTATACTTAATAGTTACAAAATCTCCCAAATCTGTGTTACTCAAAGTTCTTCGGCCGGTAACATACACATTTCCTAAGCCGTCAACTTTCAGATCCTTCGGAATATCATATGAATATGCAGCCGCAACATATCTTTGTACCCATTGCTGAACACCAAAAGAATTATACTTTATTGTAGCCCAGTCAAAACCACTTGAGTATCCCATACTCCATCCTGTAACATAAACATTTCCCTGGTTATCAACTGCAATAGCGGTCGGAACATCAGCACTTGAATCAGGGTGTCCGGGTCCGTCAAAAACGGCTGCCCACTCCTGAATTCCGGATGCATTATATTTAATTGTTGCTATATTAGAGCGATTATTGTTTGGTATTGTATCATATACACTCATACCTGCAACATAAACATTTCCCAAGCCGTCAACAGTCATACAATAAGGTATATCATAATTATTGGAAGGGCCGTTGTATGTTGAAGCCCATTGCTGAGACATTTGTGAGTATGAAACAGCAATCGTAATGAATGCTACCACAACAGCATTTACAATTATTTTCATAATAGATCTCTTTCTCTCTATTTTGTGTATAGCTCAAATTCAAAATCCGCCAAATCCTGCTTATATAGAAGAGGATTTCGGCTATGAATTACTCAAACAGTTAAGCGGGGATTTTGGCGGAAAAATTGTATAGATCAGTATTTGAGTTAAAACATAGCCGGATAGTTCAAACTTAACTCAATCTATCTGTTAAGACAAAGAAAATATTATAGATTTTTAGAAGACAATTCGGTAATATCCTTGATTCTGATACAATTTTAGCCAATTTTACGTGAATTTTTAGAAGAGCTGCAGGCCTATAAATGAAAGATACAAAACTAATAACACTGCTTAGAACATTTTCAAAAACCGAAGCCGGAAGACTGAAAGAATATGTCAAATCTTCCTATTATAATAAGAACAAACATGTTACACAGCTTTGTAATGTGATATTGGGGTATCATCCTAATTTTGATTCTCATAAGCTGGAAGATGAAAAAATTTATCAAAAATTGTTCCCGGGCGAAAAGTATGAGTACTTCAAACTGAAGAACATTACTTCGGACCTTTTCGGGCTTGCGCTCGAATTCCTGAAATTATCCCTTGCTGAACAAAGAGATATTGATAATGAGATCAGCTTATTGAATCAGTTACACGAAAGAAAGCTGGATAATATTTACACTCAAAGGGAAAAAAAAGTAAAACAGTTCCTTCGGAATGCAGAAGTAAAGGATGAAGATAATTACCTGCGGCAATACCAGCTTGAAAGGGTAAATATCGCACATTATAAATTTGAAGGTGCAGTCTATACATTTGATAGCATTCAGAATGAATTCGAAAGCTTTCTGCGTTACTCTTTAACAGGTTTACTCAGGCTTTATTCGAAAATGCTGCACAATAAAAATCACGGTAATGTTCACTTTGATCTGAAAATGTTTGATAATGTGTGGGAATATGTTAAGGATAGGGAATTTTCAGATAACCCATCTGTTACTGTGTACAAACATATAATTGCACTCGAGCTTTCGAAAAACGAAGAAGACTACAGGAAGCTGCTTGAAATAAAGGAAAAGTTCAGGAACCTGATTCCGTTTGAGGAACATTATTACATCCTGCTGGTGCAGAACTCATTTGCCGCGTACATGCTGAAGCTGGGAGATGAATCGTATTATGAAGATAGATTTTCTGCCTTCAAAGAGATGTTTGAATACAATTTCCTGAATGCGGAATATGTCATTTATCCTAATTTCATATCTGCTTATACATCTGCGTGTATGGCAAATGAATTTGAATGGGCTGATCTGTTGATGTTAAAAGCCCAGAACGGGATCTCACCTGCCGAAGAAAAACTGAACACCATCTATTACTGCCGCGGTTTCATGGCATACAGAAAAAAGGATTTTGGCAAGGCATTGCAGTTGTTTTCAAAGACTAAATTCAGGTTTTACCTCATGAAGGTAATGGTAAAAAGCTATACAGCTAGAATCTACTACGAACAGAACCTCTACGAGCAAACACTTTCCGCAGCAGATGCATTCAGGCACTATCTCAAATCAGAAAAAATGATGGCTGAAGATCAGAAGGCCGCACATTTCGAGTTTCTGAAGCATTTATCTGAGCTAACAAAGCTCCGGCTGGATGGAATAAACAATACCAACCGCGAAGAGCTAGATCTTCTGAAAAATCGGATATCGCAAATGGCCGTCAATCCGCTTGGAGTTAAGAACTGGCTGATTGAAAAAGCCGGCGAGCTGTGAAATCGACGTTTATGCTGTTTAAGATTCACTATTACAAAAGGAACCTGGTGGTTCCTTTTAAAAAATATTACATACACAAGCAGCAAAAGATAGATCTCTATTTTATCAGCATCATTTTCCTAACAGATTTATACTCTCCTGCATCTATTCTATAAAAATATACACCGCTCGAATACTTTGATGCGTCCCATTCGGCTTTGTACACACCAGAAGACATATTTTGACTTACGAGAGTTTCTACTTCTCTGCCTGATACATCATAAACTGCCAGTTTAACAAATGAGGCTTGTGGTATAGAAAACTCCATATTTGTAGCAGGGTTAAACGGATTTGGATAGTTTTGGGATAATGAGAAAGCAGAAGGCATATCTATTGATGTATTAGTTATGGGAGTTAACTCACTGATAGATCTCCTGGAAATAGAACCTGCGACTGCTCCGGCGAAAACATAATTATTATGTATCCATAGGTTTTGCACATTGGAGCCGCTTAAACCCTCGTTTCGTTGAACCCAGTTTATTCCATTGTTACTTGATACATATACTCCGCTATTTCCGTTAGCGGCAAAAAGGTTAATGCCGCTAACTCCTATGGCATATACAACCTGTGTGCTTAAGGAAGTTTCTGTCCAATTTGTGCCATAGTTTGTTGATACAAACAATCCTGAAGTACTTCCGGCAAATATTTGTGCTCCATTTGTCTTTATATCGTAAAAAATACCGCTATTCAAAGAAGTTTGTGACCAGTTTACTCCGTTGTTCGAAGATCTGTAAATTCCGTTAGGTCCGCATCCTGCAAATACATAGCTGCCGCCTATAGCCAATGAAAATACATCCCCGCCTGGGTCTGATATCTTGCTCCAGTTGTCTCCGCCATTAGTTGATAAATATATATCATTTTGCGGAGAGCCTGTCCCGGCAAAAATAGTGTTGCCGCTTATTGCCAGCGTAAGTATGAACTGATTGTTCAAAGATGTTTGAACCCAGTTAACCCCGTTGTTTGTTGTCCTGTAAACCCCATTTCCCGAGCCTCCCGCATAAACTGTGATTCCGTTCGATGCGAGTGAATAAACGGACATTACTAGAGACGTTTGTGTCCAGTTTGATCCGTTATTGGTTGATATAAATACACCCGTAGTGGTTGTGGCCGCAAATATATTACTTCCAGAGGTAGTAAAATCACGAACAGAATTTGAACCATTTAACACTTGCTGCCATTGAGCTTTTATAGAAATAACAGAGCATAAAAGCAGGAACACTATATATAGTTTTTTCATACCGGTAGTTTATTTACTTTATTAAGATCATTTTTTTCGTATGGTGGTAACTGCCTGAAGTAATAGTGTAAAAGTAAACTCCGCTTGAATATTTGGATGCGTCCCAATCTGCTTTATATGTACCGGGTGACATGTTTTGACTGACAAGTGTTTCCAATTCCCGGCCTGTTACATCAAATACTGCCAGTTTTACAAAAGTAGATTTCGATACAGAAAATTCAATATTAGTAACCGGGTTAAAGGGATTGGGGTAATTTTGTTTGAGCATAAAGTTTTGTGGAATTTCACTCGATATTTATTGAATTCCAATAGGGCCGCCGCCATTATAGGTTGCGGCTATACCCGCATTCCCTGCGGTAAAGCCTGTATCAGCCGATGTGAAATATACAGATGTCAGATACGACGCCAGCGGAACATTCTGCTGAAACCAGTTTCCACCGGCATTTGTAGTTTTAAGAAGGAATGACGAGGGACCATTCGGGGGAGTAAAATATCCGCCATATAAAAAACCTGTGTTGGAGTTAACGAAGAATATATTCTCAACCGGCCCTGTGATGTTACCTCCACCTGAAATTTGCCAGTTAGCTCCGCCATTAGACGTTTTATATAATTCTGATGGTGATGATTTCAGTAAAAAACCCGTTTGCGCGTCAAGCATCCAAATATCCCACACACCGCCGCCACTTAAATTTATTTGCTGCCAGCTTTCGCCCATATCAGTGGTTCTATACAGGTTTCCGCAATTCACAAAGCCTGTGTTTGCATTTTTAAACATGACCCTAACCCCAACATTATTGCTAGGTACATCCACCGTATCCCAGCTCGCGCCACCGTTTGTAGTTCTCCTTGTTCTGCCGAATGTTCCCGTTAAATAACCGGTATTTGGATCAACAAATGATATACTATAGATAACAGTACCCATTCGCGGTAAAAGGCCTGACCAGCTTGCCCCACCATTTGTAGTTTTATACAACGCCCCTGACCTGCCGCCTGTAAAGCCTGTATTCTCGTTTATAAAATATAAAGCATGCATTTCGTTTGTTGGAGATGACAAAGAAGTTGAACTCCAATTCATGCCGCCGTTTGTTGTCTTGATTACTGTACCGTTGCCGTTTATTGCACCTGATATATATCCTGTGGTATTATTTACCATATGAATATCTGTCGGGCCAAAATTAGCAGGTGAACTCTGTTGAACCCACTGAGCATTAATTGAAACGGTAAGAATGAAAATAGATAAAGTAATTATTGTTTTCATAGTTGTAAAATTTATTAATTAGTATACACGATCTATCGGGGTTTCAGATCAAGTAACTACGTTACTTAATCACCATCATTTTTTTTGTTTGTGTAAAACCCTCGGTTGTTAGAGTATAAAAATACACACCGCTTGAATATTTGGATGCGTCCCAATCTGCTTTATATGTACCTGATGTCATGTTTTGGCTCACAAGTGTTTCCAATTCCCGGCCCGTTACATCAAATATAGTCAGCTTTACAAAACTGGATTTCGGTACCGCAAATTCTATATTGGTTACGGGGTTGAACGGGTTAGGGTAGTTTTGAGATAGTGAGAATTCCGTTGGTATTTCTCCTGAAATTGGGCTAATACCGATCGGCTGGGAATATTTTAATGTAGCATATTCAAAGCTGGTTGCTGCGCTGCCGTAACTGGGGCCGGTTACAAATATGTTATTGTTAATATCAAGCACCATTGCATAGAAAGCATCATCTCCGGAGGTGGGTCCGTAATTTTTAAACCACTGCAGAACTCCTGAAGAATTATACTTAGATATATATGCAGTCGAGAAATCATATCCGCAGACATAAATGTTACCTTCGGCATCAATTTTCATATCATATGGGTATTGGCTCTGATTAACAATGGTTTGATGAAAACCGCGGAAATATGCTGCCCATTGCACAACACCATTTGTGTTATATTTTACAGTTCCCGTATTTTGCGCTTCACCTGATTTACTGCTGCTTCCGGTAACAAAAACATTCCCGTTCTGATCCGAAAGTATTTTCATTGCAATATCCCTGTTTTGATCTTCACCAAAGAATTTCTGCGACCATTGCTGCACACCCGCCGAGTTATATTTTACGGTCAGGTAATTAACTGAATCGCTGCCTCTTTCTTCAGTGCCTGTAATATATACATTACCTGCGGGATCGGTTACCACCCCCGAAACTGTTTCGTAACGAAAGGAAACTCCTGTCCTTGCTGTCCATTGCTGCACACCCGCTGAGTTATACTTTATTGTAAGGTAGTCAGGTGTATTATTAGCAGTTCCAAACCCGCTTTCACCCGTTACAATTACATTACCGTCTGAGTCCAGAGTGATAAATTTTGCTTCATCAGTTAAACTTGGGCCGTTATATATATTTTGCCATAACACTGTTCCATCAGAGCTGTATTTTATTGTCAAATACTTTGCGTATGTGGGAGAGCCGTCATGTAAGAAGCCTGTTACATATACATTTCCCTGCGCATCTATAGCTATATCCTGCGCTATATCATCATTATTAGAAGCACCATTAAGCCTCTTCACCCATTGCTCAACGCCGGCTGTATTATATTTTATTACAGTAAAATCTGCTTTTGTATTGATGCCCTGGCTTTCTCCTGCTAAATACACATTACCCTGGTTATCAAGTGCGATCTTGTAAACATAGTCATTACTATCACTTGGGCCGTTATAAGTTGCAGTCCATTGCTGCACTCCGGCAGAATTGTACTTTATTGTAGTAATATCCGTTCTGCCGCTGGCTCCGGTAGTTGTTCCGGTAACATAAATGTTTCCCTGTCCGTCCATAGCCATATCTTCTGAAATATCCCTGCCGTTTGCAGGAGCGTTATACCGTGCTTCCCAAACTTGTGTAGGCTGTGAAAAGGCTGCAGATACAAACAGCAGCATTGCAAAGAAGAGGAATGATTGTTTCATAATTTCTTTTTTTTACAGTTTATGATTTTTATATATTCTTAAAAATCTCTGTCACCTAAAGCTGGAATGGTAACTACTTTGATGATCTGTTATTTCACGAGAATCATTTTACTTGTTTTCGAAAAGCCTTCTGTCTCCAGCCGGTAAAAATACACACCGCTTGAATACTTCGATGCGTCCCAATCTGCTTTGTAGGTACCTGCTGTCATGTTTTGGCTAACAAGTGTTTCCAATTCCCTGCCTGATACATCAAATACTGCCAATTTCACAAAAGTAGATTTCGGTACTGAAAATTCTATATTGGTAACGGGGTTGAACGGGTTTGGATAATTCTGTGAGAGTGAAAAAACACCTGGAATTTCAGTATTGAGCTGCTGAATACCGCTGATCACGGAATATTTAATAGTTGCGTAATCAACAATGCTGCCTGAAGAATTCGTGTAACTTACACCTGTTACGATAACATTACCTGATTGATCAAGCACAAGGCCCTTTGCCGCATCAAATGCATTACCCGGGCCGTTGTATCTTGCAAGCCATTGCTGAACACCTGCTGTATTATACTTTATTGTCGCATAGTCACGGTTTGTACTTATCAAGGTACTCTCTCCTGTTATATAAACATTCCCTGATAGATCAACTGCTATATCATAAGATTCA
This sequence comes from Ignavibacteria bacterium, assembly GCA_014879675.1. Taxonomy (GTDB): domain Bacteria; phylum Bacteroidota; class Ignavibacteria; order Tepidaquicellales; family OLB5; genus OLB5. The sequence continues at coordinate 1,320 of JACSRQ010000041.1, read as the reverse complement.
TCTGTTGAATTACCGGGTCCATCATATGTAGAGACCCATTGTTGTACACCGGAAGAGTTATACTTTAGTGTAATGTAATTGGTATTTATACTGGTTACAGCAGTTCGTCCTGTAACATATACATTTCCTGCCGCATCAACTGCCAGGGCGTTACCATGTTCACTAAGATTATCGGGACCGTTATATCTTACTGTCCACTGAGTATCGCCTGAAGAGTTATATTTAATGGTAGCTATATCACCAATCGACCCAGTACCTGCACTGCTGCCTGTAATATAAACATTAGCCGCAGCGTCCAGTTTAAGCGCAATTGCCCTGTCATTTTGTGAGGCTGTTCCATCATACCTTTTAACCCACTGCTGAACACCTGAAGAGTTGTATTTTATGGTTGCATAATCAGAGTATGAGCTGTTTAAACGGCTTTCACCGGTAACATAAACATTCCCTGCACCATCAACAGCAAGTGAATTTCCAATATCTGTGTTATTAGCAGGTCCGTTATACCTGCTGACCCACTGCTCAATTCCTGAAGAGTTATACTTGATCGTTGCATAATCGGGGTTTAAACTTGTTACTCTGCTTTCACCGGTAACATATACATTTCCTGCGGCATCCACTGCAATTGAGTGAGCTTCATCGATAACACTTCCTGGACCATTATGTCTTGCGGTCCATTGCTCAACACCTGATGAATTATACTTAATGGTAAGATAATCGAGGTTTTGCCCGGAACCATAACTACTACCGGTAACATATACATTCCCTGAACCATCTACTGTAATTTTTTCAGCTATATCATCTGCACCGGCTGTCCCATTATATCTGGCCATCCATTGTACAACACCTGAAGAATTATATTTGACAGTAACATAATCTCTAAAGCTCGTGCCCTGCGCCCCTGCTCCTGTAACATATATATTACCTGATGCATCAACTGCTATTGCCAATGCACTATATCCGTAATTTCCGTGTTCGTTATATCGTGCTACCCAAATCTGGTTTTCCTGCGAATAGTTGAAACCTGCTATCAAATAAAATATTGTAAATAATATTGCTTTCATTTATATCTCCTTTGAATTATTTTGGAAAAATTCAATCCCCCAAAACCCATAAGTTAGATGAGTTTGTGGCTAAACAATACCCAATGAAGTGATATGGATGCTTTGGGGGAAAATTGATTTCAATGCCGGAAACTGCTTAAACTGAATATTGATTAGCCAATGCGATAAACATACTTTATGGCAGCGGATATTCAAAAGAAAAATTTATCGGTTTTAGAAAATTCTGTATTGGCTTTTTAGATTTTTTGCTTTTTATTGC
>JACSRQ010000035.1 GCA_014879675.1 Ignavibacteria bacterium | reverse complement strand
ATTTCTTCCTGCAGGTCACAAACCCCGCCCCACCTGAGCGCACGGACTATAACATCTGTGCATACGCCAAGATCCGGAGGAACGTCGCCGCCGGGGAAAACCCTTGAGCCGGTGTTCTCGCCGTCTTTATATGTGCACACATAGTAGCCCATGGTCATATCATAGCTGAATTTCGCTTCGAGGCATTTCTTAGCACCGTCAAGTACTTTCTGCTGGTTTGTGGTGAGGGTGAATTTTTTCTGTTGGGTGGAATCACTTACGCTGCTGTTCTTTCCGTTGTTATGACTTTTCACTTCCTGCTTCGAACAGGAAAAGATAATACCAATGAATAATAATGCTAAAGCAATTTTTATATATTTAAAATTTCTGATCATTCCGCTAATAGATAAAATTTTCACAAAGAAAAGCAAAACCAAAAATAGACTCAAAGTCTCAAGGCACAAAGAAAAAATATCATCTTAGAGTCTTAGTGCCTTAGTGTCTGCTTTTGTTTTATAAAAATAGATAGAATCTCTAAAAATTATACGATAGCAGAACAGAAATCGTTAGCGTCCGTTTCAGCCCGTCTAAATTGTAGTTCCTTTTCAAAAATGGGATCGCTGCCGTGCCGGTTATTGAAAATTGGTTCGAGGGACTAAAAATAGCCGATGCCACCATATTTACCTGTGTTTCGTTGCTGCCGCTAACTTCAACAAATGTTTCCGGCGGCGGTCCCGCTGCCAATACGCTTGATCGCTGCAGCCGCAATACAGTGAGAATCTCCGCCTTTACGCCAACTTTGTTGAACTGCTCGAAAAAGCCCGCCCGGAAAAAAACATCATCCCCTCTTTTCAGACGCGTTACAGTGTTAGCGCTTCTGCCAAATGGTTTTTGGTAGCCAACGGCAAAGTAATAATTTTCGCGGGTATATTGCGCGCCGGCTATAAGGTCGTTGGTTCCTAAGCCCGGCATGTAACGCTGTGGAAGTGAGTCGTTTGAGTTCACTTTGCCTGTTGAAAATTTTCCGCCGAGAAAAAAAATTAAATAGTTCTTCTTCTTAATATTGAATTGTTTTGAGAACACCGCTTCCAGATCGCCGATACCGTTATTCTCGCCAAGCGGGCCGGAAATAAATGTATATGGTATTGAGCCGTTCAAGCGGAATCCGCTGCTGAGATCAAGATCCGCTTCCAGCTTGAAAGATCCGTAGCCGATATTGTTAACATTGCCATTTAGATCTGCGTCTTTTCCGCTTGTGCCGTAAACGTACCCGAAGTAAATACTGCTTTTCGTGCGCACAAACTCGTTCACCTGGTGCCTGCCAATAACACAAACACCTGCATCGGAACACTGTGAATAAATATTAACGCTCAGTAACAAAGCAGCAAAACAAATTACGGCAAATTTTTTCATTGATGGATATTTGATGTTTCGCAAGTTTAAGGATTCCGCGTGAGTGAATCAATTCTATTTCCAATAATGGAACTCTAACTTCTATAAGAATCAAAAGTAATGGACAATAAAATGCCCCTCAGCTCTTCGCAATTTTGCTAAGCATGTGAGTCTCTACACATACTGACGAGCGATAGAACCCGGGGCAAACCTTGTTGCACTATGCAGCTTCAACTTGAATCAACAATGGATATATTCTTACTGTTCGTGTGTTTTCAGGTAATAGTCAACCGAAAAATGGCCGGAGCCTTCGAACAGGAACAATAAACACAAAGCAAAAACTATCAGTGTAAGCTCTGTTTCGGATTTTATTGACATAAATCCGTTTGGCACAATAATAAATATGATATTGCACACAAGCACCGGCAGTTGTATAGCCGAAGCGAACCTGGTAAGCAGCCCCGCAAGTATCAATACTCCGCCAACAAGATGGATACCTATAATTGCGTGTGCGGCGGTCATGGTATAGAATCCAAATCCGTACTGATCAACTATACGCACAATAGCGGCTTTATTCGTAATGAAATAAAGCGCCTGCCATATCAGAACAGCGCCAAGCAGTACACGGAAAAAATCCAGCCAGAGCGGATGATGCTTTTCTGACCAGTTATCTATTTTATGAAGAAGGTACATGGTTTTAAGCCCTCCTTTTGATACAAAGATAACGCAGTATATCAGCGGTTAAAATGATTTTGGTCATCCAAATTTAAGATTTATATCCATCAAAAACCCTTATTGTTACAGGCTAGTTATTGTTTCCTTTAATTTGCGCCCTGAATTCGCTATTTTTACCCATGCTTCATATACTATATATAGGCGCAGGTGGATTTATCGGGGCGGTATCCAGATTCCTTCTATCAAGGTACCTGAATAATCTTTTGCCCGCTTTCCCGTTAGGCACACTTGTTGTGAATATAACCGGAAGCTTCGTGCTTGGTTTTGTTATGTATTCAATTTCGCTTGGCAAAAGCATCTCGCCTGATATGCGTGATTTTATAACCATTGGAATCTTAGGCGGATTCACAACAATGTCATCATTCGCATATGAATCTTTCCGGCTTGCCGAGCTTAACCAGGTTATGCTGTTTGCTCTCAATGCAGCATTGAATTTTGTGCTCTGCATCGCAGCTGTTTACGCCGGCAAAGAACTTGCGGTAATGATAGCGCGGTAACACCGCGGAAACAGGATTTAAAAATTATCTGTTATATATAGTAGTAGTTTAAAATGTATGGCTTTCCAGTTTTGAGTCAAGGTGTGTTTGCTTAAAGATCGGGGGGTATGGCGACTACCCCCTATAATCCCACTGCTAAAGCAGTCCTATGGCCTTTCAGGGGGATATGAAGATTAAACAAGTTTCCATTTTTTTGCTGCACATTTAACGGGTCCCATTTGCGGGATTATGGAATATGCAAAAAGAATCTACAGGAAAACTGCTTAGAATATTTATCGGTGAAAGCGATAAATACGAAGGAAAAAACCTCTACAAATATTTAACCCACTATTTAAGAGAGCATCAATACGCAGGCATAACTGTATTAAGAGGAATAACAGGCTTTGGCCAGGCAAGCCTTATTCACTCAAGCGATCTGCTGGAGCTCTCGAGCGACCTGCCCGTTGTAATTGAAATTGCCGATACCGATGAGAATATAGAGAAGCTGAAAAATATTTTTGAAGAAACCGGTATGATAGGCAGCTCGCTGATAACGGAAGAAAAAGTTAAGATCATCAAGTACGGGCTGAACTGATACTTTTGTGTTTAAACTTTCCTCAATCTGATACAAATAAATCCTGCTGTTACCTGAAAACCGCAGCGGAATAATTTTTGCGCCCGCCGTTAAATGGAATATTTGTTTTCAAAAATTTACTTAGTGTTAAGTATATTTCCCGGCAGTTAAACGGGTCACGCCTATCTAACATAAATCCAATCCTAAGGTAAGATGCTTCTAATCACTTCCTAACCCCGCGCGGTTATTTTTGTTACTCCACATTAAAATTTCAATAACAAAAATATATTAACTAAACTGCGGAATAATTCTATGAAAAAATTCATTCTTTCTTTACTGCTTGTGTTTATGGCGGCGGGCTCATCTATGGCTCAAAGCTATCCATTCACAGCAATTGATACAAACTTCACCACGCAAAGTCTTTTACTGCCTAACGGTTTCCAGTATTCGATCATCTTTCAGCAGAACCAGCCGGTTTTGCTGAACAACGGGCTTTCTTACCCATCAAGGGGTGTTAATGATTTTATCATCTTTATTCCAAACGGCGGCTCCAGCACAAACGGCTGGCTGTTTGTAAACCACGAAACTGCTGATACTAATACATTCCTCGGTGATGGCGGCGGTGCAACCACATTCCAGGTTACGAAAGTCGGAAACAACTGGCTTCCAACCGGCCCATTTAAACACATGGACTTCTCACATCTTGGTTTAACTCGCACTAACTGCGCAGGCGGTAACGGAATTCTTGCAAACGGAAATATACTGACCACCGAAGAATTTCCGCCGAACAGCAACACCGAACTGTTCAATAATGGCAGGGGCATCAGGGATACATCCGATTTCGGCGGCTACAAAAGATATCTGAATTTCGGGTGGATGGTTGAGTGTAATGTGCAGGGCGATACCGCCATCAGGAAATCCTTCCAGATGGGCAGGTTTTCACACGAAGCGGCGCAGGTTATGCCGGATGGCAGGACAGTTTATTTAACTGATGATTTTTCAGGCGGATGTTTCTTTAAGTTTGTTGCAAACACATTTGGTGACTATTCGGCAGGACAGTTGTTCGCTTACAAGCAGTTCGGCTCAACCGGCACATGGCTTCCCATGCCAATGAACAGGGATTCACTTAACAATGCAAGAAATGTTGCACAGCGCCTCGGCGCTACATTGTTTATCAGGCTTGAAGATATTGATATGGATAGCCTGGGAAATATTTACATTGCCGAAACCGGCGCTGATTCTGTTGATCTTTCTTCATTCATCACAAACGGGGGCGTAATTGCGAACCACCTGGTTCCCAAAAGTGTAGGCTCCGGCAAGTATGACGATCCATACGGAAGGGTTCTGAAACTGGACCCTATTACACTTGGGCTTTCAGTACTTGTCGAAGGCGGTACCTCTTCAGACGGTAAATCAAATTTTGCAAGTGTTGATAATATCCAGATAGACCGCACAAGGAACATTATTTACCTGCAGGAAGATCTTATCAGCAACACAAGGGGAAGGCTTCCTTCTTTCATTACTTCTTCCTCTAACTGGATCTGTGAAGTATATGCTTTGAACTTAAGCACTCCTAACGCAACAGTTAATGACCTCAAGAGATTCGCAGTATTTCCAAAAGGCGCTGAAGCAACCGGCGGGTATTTTACACCGGACTATAACAACTTCTTCATAAATGTTCAGCATCCTTCAAGCGGAAACGGAGCGCCTTTCAATGTTTCTACAACAGTTTGTATCACAGGCTTCCCCCCGGTGGTTGGTATAGAAGGTGAAGGCGGTTCAATTCCCAAGAGGTTTGAGCTCAGCCAGAACTATCCCAATCCGTTTAACCCATCAACAACTATTAAGTTCTCGGTTCCCAAAGATGGCAATGTTGCGATAAAAGTATATGATGTAAAAGGCCAGCTTGTTAAAACACTTGTTAACCAGAGAGTAATTGTTGGAAACTACACTGTTGATTTCAATGCATCAGAGCTTTCCAGCGGTGTATATTTCTATACACTGGAGACTGCTGATTTCCAGGAAACCAAAAGGATGATACTTGTAAAATAAATTAGTTAACTTTCCGGGTAACCGGCAAGGGTCTATACAGAATTTGTCTTGCTTCATGTTCATACTCCCAAAAACCCCGCTAATATTCTGCGGGGTTTTTCATTATCTAAATACTAAACGAAGTGTATTTGTTCTCTTACCTTGCCTGGTCATACAGCCATGAAACATCCGCCGGGATATCGAACTCACCCTCTGCAAAAACCGGATTCTCATCAGCCACAACCGCTTCCGTGGTATTGCCCGGCATAAAGGATTTAAGCATCATCTTACCGAACATAAAATACTGGATCACGCTGCCATCAGCATTTTTCTTAACCGATTCATATACATCACACTCTTTACCGCAAATAACCTGCTTAGCCGGAAGCTTCTTGTAAATGTTGGGGTCTCCGGTAAATCCGTTATAATAAATGTGCCACACACCGCGAACGGTTGCGTAATTAATTGAAGTGTACCTGCTTGCCAGCTTGCCTTTATCGATCGCAATATCAACCTGATGATTCAGGCTGAAATCAAGCAGTGTCATAAATGATCCGTACTTGCCGGTTCGGTAAAGCTTTATTTTCTGGTCCTGTTTATAAAGTTTGATCGTATCCACAAATCCGCCCATTGTCTCGCTTCTGAACTCAACATACAAATTGCCGGGATCGAGTGTTGTTTGAGAAAATACCACCGTGCCAAAGACAGCCAAAAACAGAATTACAAAGATAGATTTTTTCATTATAGTTTTTCTTTTTTATAGATTAAAATTATTCTTTTCAGTTTTGTAAATTTCTTATGTTCAACACTACTAAAATAGCGAGTGGCGCTTGATTCTGCAAAGAAAGTTAGTGTGGTTCTTAAACAGAGTTTTGAGGCTATTCTGTACAAAGTCCTTGATTTTTCGCCGTAATCAACGATTTTTGCCTCGGATTTTAAACAGAGATAACTACAACAAAGGCGGGATAAACCCGCCTTTGTTAATGCCGGTCTTGGGGAAACCGTCATTTTACCAGCATCATTTTCTTTACATCGGTGAAGCTGCCGCTTGTAATTCTGTAAAAATATACACCGCTTGCCAGCTCAGAAGCGTTGAAGTTAACTTCATGATAGCCTGCCTCAAGATCTGTTTCAACCAGTGAAGCGATTTCTTTGCCTGCGATATCATATACTTTCAAAGTTGTCACGCCGCCAACAGGCAAAGCAAATTTTATTGTTGTTGAAGGGTTGAAAGGATTTGGGTAATTTTGAGTGAGATCGAATTCCGCCGGCAATTCATTCAAAGTCCTGCCCGATGTGCCTGTTTGCAAATATTTCACAACTGCGAAATCGTATGTGTTCGAGTTTGATCCGAAGCTTAAGCCCGCAACATATACTTTGAAAGATGCATCAACCGCAACGGATACCGCGCCGTCAACTCCGCCTGTGCCCGGTCCATCATACCTTGTTGCCCATAACTGTGTACCTGATGAATTGTATTTTATCGTTGCAAAATCACTGCTTGATGAAGTTCCGTTACTTGAACCTGTTACATATATATTCCCTAAAGCATCCACAGCAATTGATCTTGCTCCATCTCCGCTGTTTGCAGGGCCGTTATATCTTGATGCCCACTGCTGAATTCCGGAGGCGTTATATTTTACCGTTGCGTAATCTGTGCTTGTACCCAGGCCAACACTGCTGCCGGTTACGTAAACATTGCCTGCTGCATCAATCGCCAGAGCAGATGCCATATCTTGTGCGCCGCCCGTGCCGTTATATCTCCCGAGCCATTGCTGTACACCTGATGAATTATACTTTATTGTAACATATTCAAGATCTGAGGCTGTACGTGTACTCCAGCCGGTAACATATACATTACCTGAAGCATCGGTTTTTAAAGCCAGCGCAATATCGCCCAGGTTACCCGTGCCGTTAAAAATGGAGGCCCACTGGAAAGCGCCTGCTGAATTGTATTTTACTGTAGTATAATCTAAACCGGAAGTATTGCCGGTGCAGCTTCCGGTAACATATATATTGCCCGCTGCGTCAAGTGCTAGTGAGTAAGCATCGTCAGTTCCGTTTGCCGGACCGTTATATCTTTGTGCCCACTGCTGTGTGCCGTTGGAGTTATATTTTACGGTCGCGTAATCCATACCTGCCGGACCCTGGCTCGAACCGGTTACATATACATTGCCTGAGTTATCCACTGCAACCGAGCGGGCTTCGTCGCTGCCGTTTCCTGTTCCGTTATACAGGGCCACCCACTGTCTTACGCCGGTTGAATTGTATTTGATAGTTGCATAATCCGCACCCGAAGAAGTGTTAATGGCAACACCTGTTATATATATATTCCCCGAAGCATCAATTACAGAAGCATTAACTTTATCATCCCCGTTAGCCGTGCCGTTATGGGTTGCTGACCAGTGCACTGCACCTGCGGAATTGTATCTTACAACTCCCATATCTTTGCCTGAGCTTATACCTGTTATTATTCCCGAAACAACAGTATATCCCGAGTTATCAACCACCATCGATCTTGCTTCGTCATAATCGCTTCCCCTCACCTGGTATGCTGTGTTCCACTGATATAATCCTGCTGAACTATACTTAGCGGTTTGGAAATCTAATCCGGAACCTGGTGATGAACTTGCGCCCGCAACAATAACATTCCCCGTGTTATCAAGCTTAATCCTGATCTCGGGCCTTGCATAATCTACCCCGGGGTAGGTTCTGTTCCACTGATGTACACCGGATGAATTGTATTTTGCCAAAGATGAAGAATCAGCAAAAAAAGAATTTCCCGCTGCATCAACAATCAGGGCTTGCGCCATTATTGTTGTTACTTGTGACCACAGCAGATTCCCGGAGCTGCTGTATTTTACTAATGCGGGAACATCAAGTCCGGTGGCAGAATTAGTTCTCATTCCGGATACGTAAACATTACCGGCGGCGTCCGGTTTTACTTTGGCTACGGAATATCCATATCTCCATGAATTGGGCCCGGTGAAGTTCTTTTTCCAAACCAAACTTCCCGAAGAATTGTACTTTGTCGTTATAATTGAATCCAGCTGATCAGGTATAAACATATAACCTGTTATATAAGCATTCCCGGATGCATCAACTGCCAGGGAGCCGTAACGCAGAGATGATTGTTCATTAAGCCATAGCTGTGTGCCGGATGGGCTGTATTTTACCGTTTTAAACAGCGGATAATTTGCAAGCAGAATCAGTACATTTCCCATTGGATCAATTTCGAACCCTTTTATTCCATCAGCCGTGCCGGAAAAAGGATCCGAAACTGTTTTTCTCCATAACTCAACACCCGATGGATTTAGTTTTAATGTTACCATATCTGAGGCAAAAAAACCTGCGACATAAACGCTGCCGGCGGCGTCAATTGCTATTTTTTCAGCCACGTGAAGATTCGGCGGAAATATTTTCCACTGCTGCACACCTGCTGAATTATACTTAACAATTAAACCGCCATTGACAGGATGTGAGCCTGCAATATAGACATTTCCCGAAGCGTCAACGGCTAATGCATATACAGAACTTGTATCTGTGCACTTTGCAGTCCATAACCTTACTCCATCGGGGCTGTATTTAACTGTAGCTGTTTCCCTCACATAGGGAGTATAAGAGATATACGCATACCCGGTTACATAGATATTCCCTGAAGCGTCAACAACCATATCCCGCTGCCAGTCCTCCTCGGGGCCTGCGGCACCGTTGAATCTTTTAGCCCACTCCTGAACAACCTGTGAGTATAATGCATCATAGCAGCTAAACAGCATCAGAATTAATATTAGCTTTTTCATTTTCTTTTCTTTTATTGGTTTTTATGATTTATTGAATTTTGTTTGTATTCCTGTTCAAAGCTTTTTATAACACTGCTAAGATAGATGTTGATAATTGGTACAGCAAAGAATGTTTGTTTTGATTTTAAACGGAATTTGAGAGGTGCGTTTTAAATAAATTGTGTTTTCGGGCTATTTCAGCTATTTTTGAGCAATATTCTTTAAACGGGGTTTTTATGAAAGAAATCAAACTGATCCGCCTGTTTAGAACGTTTTCCAAAGAAGAATGGAAAGAACTGGAGAAATTCGCAGCCTCACCCTGCTTTAACAAAGGAAGAAATTACATGCCTTTGTTAAAGGAATTAAAAAAGTACGCACCAGAGTTTGATTCCGCAAAGCTGACAAAGGAAAACCTTTACAAAAAAATCTTCATCGGCAAGCCGTATAAGGAAACTGTTATTAATACAGTACTTTCAGGGTTGTACGGCCTTTCGGAAGAATTTCTTATCTATCTACAGCTGAAAAACTTACCGGAACGTCCCACTATGCTGATTAGAGAATTAACCGGCAGGAAATTATTTAAAGAAGCGGAAAAGATCATTGACTCAACGGGGTTAACCAAACCTGAAAAATACGTTTCCGCAACAAGTTTTCAATCGGCCGCTTCTATAGCAAAGGAAATACTTGAACATTATACTTTAACGGATAAGCGCCACCTGATCCCGGGCATGCTGGATACAATGTACAGGTTTTATATCCTAAACTTCATAACCCATACTATTACAAACAAGAACATAATGTTTTTGAACAGGAAATTTGTTAAGAAGTCCGATAACTTCCTGATTGATGAGATATCGAATGTTGTTGATTTCCCGAAGATAATTGAGATCATAGAAAACTCTCATGAACTTGAGGCTATAGACTTGCTGGCGAAGTATTATAACTATGCCGCCGATAGTACCGGTGATATAAAGTATTATTATAAGTTAAAAAACCTGCGAGAGAAATATTATGATGAAGTCAGCCTGTATCTTAAAACCATCCTTAACATTTCACTGGTAAATATCTGCCTGAAACAAATTTCCGAAGGCAATATTCAGTTTCGAAAGGAGTTCAGGGATGTGTATATATCTATTCTGAAAAATAACCATTATTTCAACAACATCAAAAAACCGGTATTTTCAAACAAGCTTTTCAAAGCTATAATTACCAACGGCATATACTTTAATGAAATACCCTGGGCTGAGAATTTTTTGAAAGAGTACCTCGATAAGCTGGAACCCGAGTACAGGGAGAACCTTTATAATTTCAGTATGGCATTAATTAAGTTCAAACAGAAAAAATATGATGAATCGCTTTTATTTACGGGTAAAATCGAGCAGAAACAAATCATCTTTAAACTTGATGCAAAAAACATAACATCAAAAATATATTACGAAACAGGTTCGCATGAGAACCTACTCGCCCTGCTGGATACATACAAACAGATGATATTAAATAACGCAGTTAAAAACGAGGTGATAGGAAAATCACATTTGGTGTTTATTGAATTTCTGAAAAAGATTGTGCTTGCCGATAATAACGAAACAGAAGATATAAAAAATGATATCCGCAAAACTAAAGTACTGAACAGCAGAGAATGGCTTCTTGAAAAAATTACAGAGCTTGAAAAATAAACAAAAGGCGGGTAAAAACCCGCCTTTATCAATGCCGGCCTTTGGAGAACCGTTATTTTACCAGCACCATTTTCTTTACATCTGTAAACTTGGGCGTTGTTATTCTGTAAAAATACGTTCCGCTTGAAAGTCCATCTGCATCAAACCTGACTTCATGAGAGCCGGCGTTGTACTGTTTATTATTCATTACTTCCTTAACCTGCCTGCCTGTTATATCAAACACCTGTATACTTACAAGATCACTTACCGGCAGATCAAATTTTATTGTAGTGGAAGGATTGAACGGATTGGGATAATTCTGTCTCAACGAATACTCCCTTGGTATATTTGTGTTATTGTTGTTCGTTCCCGTAAGCGGGTCATCGCCGCTTGCATCTCTTACATAAACGCCTCTGCCATGGGTTCCTGCAACTACATAGTATTTGCCGTTGATTGCACTGCTATCAACATTTGTCAGTCCTTCAACCCATAAAGATACAGGCATACCATTCATCCACCTGAACCAGTTTGTGCCGCCGTTAGTAGTTTTAAAAACACCGTAAAATGTTGTACTTGCAAATAATACATTATTATTTGTCGGATGTGCCGCAACACCAGTCACATTAAAGTTTGGAAGATCTCCTGATACATTTGTCCAGTTTAAGCCTTTGTTTGTTGTTCTGAAAATTTTATTACCCGGATACAGGTCATAATAAGTCCATGCGTAAGCATAATTATTGTTTGTTGGGTGCTGGGCAATATTATTAATATATGCTGTTGGTAAACCGCTGGCTCTGTTAACCCAGTTTGTACCGTCATAGAACATTACTCGGGTTGTTGTGTTTGGCAAAATTGCATACAGAGGGGCGTAAGGTGCTGAGTATCGGCCGACACTAATAGCATTTATGTATGTATCCGGTAAATTGCCGCCAACCTGTGTCCAGCTTCCGCTGATACTGGTTGCTACATACACTTTGTTCCCGTTGTTTACATAATACCACACCGGATTGACAAAGTCATTCCTGACCATACCACCGCGCTGATTTGCATCAATCCCATTATATGTCCAGTTTGTTCCGTAGTTTGTTGTTCTGTATAAAGAGTGGGGTACACCACCGCCACTATGAATACCTGCCATTTGATTCCCCGGGTTGTTTTTATCTAAATCACTGAATAATCCGTCTCCGGTTCCAATATTTACATACCAGGTACTGCCGTTGTTTGCTGTATTTACAACTGAGTTATCCTGCGTTCCACCCACAAAAGCAAAACCCGAGCTGTTAGCACCTGCTTCAATACTCCAGAACTGTGTGAAAGGAAATACGCTGCCAGTGGTGTTCCAAACTGCACCCGCGTCAGTTGAATAAGCAATACCACCATCGTTTCCAATATACACCTGAGTTCCGTTACTTTTCCATTTAATGACACACATATCGGCATGCGTTATTGGAGGGATAGTATAATTCAAACCACCGTTAGTAGAGCGGATCAATCCGCCGCCGCCGACAAGAACCAAATCTGGATTTGTTGGGGATACACCTATACAGTTATTTCTGTCTCCCAAACCCCAGTGAAGATCCTGCATAACACCGCCGCCGTCTCTCCATGCCCTGTCCTGCCAGCTTGTTCCGCCATTAGTTGTTCTGTATATACCTGATGAAGTTCCCGAGTTGTTAGAAGTACTAACGTAAATATAGTTTATGTTAGAGTACGCCATAGAAATGCTTGCGGTTCTGAAATTACTCCCCGTTAAGGGAAATGTATTCTGCCTTACAAATGTTTCTCCCCAGTCAGTTGATTTATAAACTCCGTCATTGCGTTTAGCAGTCCAAATAATATTCGGAGCCAGGGGCGCAATATCAAGACTTGTAACATGATCTCCTGATAACTTTTGAACCCAGCTAACACCTCCATTTGTAGATTTATAATACCCGCTGTTACAGGCAGCATGAACTACCGAACCGCTTCCTGGCTGAAATTTAATTTCATAAAAAACACTAGGCGAAGGAATTGATGGAATATTTACCCAGTTATTTCCGCCATTTGTAGTCCTCCACAAACCCGTCCCTAAATAACCCGGCTGTTCACCAGTTCCAAGTAAAATTATTGATGTATCAAGCGGATTAGTTGCAAATGCTCCTGTATTTGATGTAGTAACATCATTATCGCTAATTGGAACCGGAAAAATTAAAACAGTTTTAAATAAGCCGCCTGTTGCCCCTGCAGCTCTTAAGCTTGGAACACCTTCTATTTCCACATCTCTAACCCTTCCGCAATAATCAGTTGAAGTTCCTCTTAAATTATTATTCAACGGACCTTTAGAAATCCAGTTATTAACTGCAGCATCGCCGCCACCATTTTCAGTTGGCATATTAAGAAAAAAATTCAGATTTTCATTATATTTTTCAGGATAATCTTGCTGTTTGTATATCTGGAAAGCCGGGTGATGATCTTCATATTTTGGTCTGCTTCTTAAACGATTCTGTCTTTTTTCCTTGTCTTCAAGAGATTCATCGTATGGTTTACCGTGTCTAAGGATCGTCATAGCTTCTTCTTTGCTTACTTCAACAGGATTTCCATTTGGATCATGAATAGTCCACACATCTTTATCATGTTTAAATCCATGGTATAAACCCGCAACTATTAAGATATTGATAAGCAGCAATACAGGCAGGATTATTAACAATGCCCGTCGTTTATTTATCAATTTTCTCATAAATCCTCCTTATGAGTTTTAGTTAATGATTAGTGTTTTAATTTTTGTTCTTTTTCTTCAATTATCTGTTTGTGAAGCAGCAGACATGATTTTGTAATTATCTCATCTGAATCTGCTCTTGTTAGCTCCTGAAGGCTTTTTATCAGGTCATGCGTTGATGATCTGAGCCTGTAACCCCGTGAAACCCGTTTTTCGTTACTTCTCAAGTTTTCTTTTGCCATCCTGCTTCTTTTCGTGCACGCGATTTCTTCAATGCTGCGAAATTACTACATTATGTATGTGCACTGCAAAAAAAGTTTTTCCTGATTCTAAACAGATTTTTTATGCTGCCACGCTGAAAAATCTTCATTTTTTGGCTATAATCAGCATTATATTCTGCTTTCTTTTAACAAGTTTTTTGATAAAACAGGCGGGTTTTGCCCGCCTGTAATCTATCAAACCGGTCATTTTACCAGCATCATCTTTTTTACATCTGTGAAACTGCCGCTTGTAAGCCTGTAAAAATATACACCGCTTGAAAGCTCTGACGCATTGAAATTAACTTCATGATAGCCTGCCTCAAGGTCTGTTTCAACAAGTGACGCAACTTCTTTACCCGCAATATCATATACTTTCAAAGTTGTCACGCCGCCAACTGGCAAAGCAAATTTTATTGTTGTTGATGGATTAAATGGGTTAGGATAATTATCATCAAGCCTGAATGATTTTGATTCTGCAATACCTTTTTCTCCTAATGGACTTGAAGAGCCGGGGTTAAGTTTAAACTTTACAAAGTAGAATTTATAAGTGGGCGAAAAACGGTCTCTGCCGCATGTATAAAAAATATCAGGTTTTGCAAAAAGAATCTTATACATAAAAGGATTCTGACTTGTTACAGCGCGCCACCGCAAAATTCCCGAAGGGTTATATTTGTGCACTGTATTATATCTGTTTGTAAATCCAGCCGCATAAATATTAGAAATTGAATCTACAGCTATACTTTGCACAACATCAAGGGAATCAATAATATTGTATCTGATTAAAGAGCCTGAGTGTTTATATACAGCTAGCATTCCTTTTTTATTCCCTGTTCTTCCTATTACGTAATATCCTCCTAATATTATACTGTTTGATTTATCTATTTTCATATCGTTTACAATAGGCATCAGTGAATCAATCGGCGTGAAACGCTTATACCATGATAATGAACCGTCTGAAGCATTAAAACAGCCGGCAAACAACCTACCATTCCTGTATGAAGCGTCATGGGGAGTACTCCCTGAAACTATAACCTGATTAAGTGAATTAAGCGCGATCTTCCTGGAGAAAAGAACAGGGTTAACAGTATCATTAATAGCTCTGCTCCATAACAATACAAGTGAATTGCTGTACTTGCTTACATAACTTGAGTTAGACGGTATTGCGTCAGTATAGTATGTTACATAAATATTCCCAATGTTATCAAGAGTTATATCATTCGGGGTATTATTACGCGAAGCTGGACCAAAAACCGCAGACGAAAATGTTCCGGTTGAATTGATTTTATATAAAACGCATTTCTGAAAGTATGTATCGCGGATATCGGATAAAATATAAATTCTGCCTGCGTACATAAAAGCGCTGCACACTGATACAAAATCAGTATATGGTAAACCGGGAGAATATGTGTTAGCCCAAACCAAGCTCCCCGAAGAATTGTATTTCAGGGTTAAAACCTTTTGCGTCCCGGATTGGGTAATGCCAACCACGTATACGTAACCAGAAACGTCATAAAATACTCTTTTAGGTGTTTCTGTACTACCCGAGTTATCATATTTTCTAACCCAAAGTTTTGTACCGGTCTGGCTGTATTTAACCAGGAAAATATCGCCGTTTCTTGTCGAAGATTTTCCCACAGCGTAAATATTTCCACCTGAGTCAAATGCCATATCTATGTAATATTCATTTCCTGATGAATCTCTGAAATTATCTTCCCATTCAACTACAGGCTGGGAAAATAGAGAAGAAGTTATGCAAAAAACTAAGAATACTATTATTTTTATTAAATTCATCATTTACTCCTTAATTTATATTACTTTTTAAATGCACAATATCTGTGCAACACTGCGAAATTACTACATAGTGTACGTGCACAGCAAAGAAAGTTTTATTTATATTTAAACAGGGTTTGATGCTGCCAAACAGAAATACCTTTGATTTTGTCCCGGATTCAGCATTTTATCTCTACCGTTTTAAACAAGATTTCTGATAAAACAGGCGGGTTTGCCCGCCTGTAATCTATCAAACCGGTCATTTTACCAGCATCATCTTTTTTACATCTGT
>JACSRQ010000038.1 GCA_014879675.1 Ignavibacteria bacterium | reverse complement strand
TAACCGCAAGAAGAAAAGCAGACGAATTAATTTTTACAGGAAGGGTTACAGTAAACATGCAGACTGTTACAGAACCGGGAACAAAGATAAACCCGGAAAAGGATGTTGTGAAGGTTGACGGCGAAAAAGTTAAGCCGCAAACCGAATTCATCTATGTTGTCCTTTTCAAGCCGAGAGGCTATGTAACAACAACCCATGACGAAAAGGGTAGGCCAACCGTCATGGATCTTATTGGCCTTAACACGCGCTTGTATCCCATCGGCAGGCTTGATTATGATACCGACGGAGTATTGCTGCTTACCAATGACGGTGAGTTTTCCAATATGATGATGCACCCGCGCCACAAAATATTTAAAACATATTTTGCCAAGCTGGATAAACCCATTGAAGATAACGACGAGCGGAAATTACGCGAGGGCGTTATGATTGACGGCAAGCCGACTTCACGCGCTAAGGTGAGGATCATCCCAAACACAGGCGAACAGAACATCTGGATATCTATCCACGAGGGCAGGAATCGCCAGGTAAGAAGGATGCTGGAGACTCTTGGTTACCTCGTGCAGAGGCTTAAACGGGTTGAATACGCGCGAATAGGTCTTGACGGGCTGAAACCCGGAGAGTGGCGGTATTTAACTCCCGAAGAACTTGATACAGCCAAGAAACTTGCTACACCGAAAAACCCAGTTTTCAGAAAACCGGAACCTGAGGCAGCAGCTGTTGAACCCGGTGAGAAGAAGAAAAAGGGCAAGAAGGGCGGCAAGAAAAAGAAGAAGAAAAAAGATAAGCTGAAAAATACCGAGGTAAGCCAGCCAAAATCAGATTCTGATGTGCTTGAAAGTATTTCGAAAGAACTTGAAAATATCTCTGAACAGATCTCAGAAAACAAAGACTAAATCACTTTTCAATATCTTTCTTTAAAAGATATTTTGAGGACACATTGAAGGCGCGGAGGGTTAATGCTTCCTCTGCCGGAATTCAGAAATGTGTCCTTTTATTTTAACAGCTTCGATCTATACAATTATACTAAAATTACGCAGGGAGAATATTTTTGTCAGAAGTAAATGAATTGGTAAAAAGTCGTTTAAACGCGCTTGAAGAAATTAAGAAGCTTGGTGTAAATCCATACCCGCACAGGTTTGATGTTACTATAAACTCAGCGGATGCAATTTCCGGATTCAAAGATCCGGCAGATGAAGCCGACGCTGAAGAACAGAAAAAGACAGTGGTTGCTGTTGCCGGCAGGATCATGGCTATTCGCAAGATGGGCAAGGCAAGCTTCTGCCACATTAAGGATGATGCCGGAAGGATCCAACTTTATATCAGGCAGAATGATGTTGGCGAAGAAAACTATAAGCTTTTTAAACTGCTCGATATCGGCGATATAGTGGGTGTACACGGATTTGTTTTTCGCACTAAGATGGGAGAAGTATCTATCCATGCCAATTCTGTTACGCTGCTTACAAAAACCATTCAGCCGCTTCCTGTTGTTAAGGAAGAAGTTACAGAGTCCGGCGAGAAGATCGTTCATGATGCGTTTGCTGATGTTGAGCTTCGCTACAGGCAGAGATACATCGATCTTATAGTAAATGAGGGTGTTAGAGAAACATTCGTTAAGCGGACAAAAATAATTCAATCGATTAAACGAACTCTCGAAAACTACAATTTTTTCGAGGTTGAAACTCCGACACTGCAAAGCATATACGGCGGCGCGAATGCTAAGCCGTTCGTTACGCATCATAATGCATTGAATATTCCTCTCTATTTGAGGATATCAAATGAGCTGTACCTCAAAAGGCTGGTTGTAGGTGGATTCAACCGTGTGTATGAATTTGTACGCGACTTCCGCAATGAAGGAATTGACAGGACGCATAATCCTGAATTTACCCAGGTTGAGTGGTACCAGGCTTATGGTGATTATTTTGACAGCATGAACCTGTTTGAAGAAGTTGTGGAAAAGGCTTGTATTGCGGTTAACGGTACAACCAAAGTAGAATACCAGGGAGTTGAAATTGATTTCAAAAGTCCATGGAAACGCCTGAAGATGACGGATGCTATTTCCGAAACATGCGGAATAGATGTGTTGAATATGAGCAAGGATGAGATAATTAAATATATGAAGGAAAAAGATATTGAGTTCGATCCCAAGATCTCACACAACAAAGGACTCGTTATTTCCGCATTGTTCGAAGCAACCTGCGAAGAAAGCCTTGTGCAGCCGACCTTTGTTATGGATCACCCCATAGATTCTACCCCGCTGTGCAAGCCGCTAAGGGAGTACTCGATGCAGCAGCTTGAGGAAATGAAAAATGATCCCGAACAGGTAATTTATGTAGAGCGTTTTGAGCCGTATATCAATAAATGGGAGCTTGGAAATTCATATACCGAGCTAAATGATCCAATCCTTCAGCGCAGCTTGCTGGAACAGCAGGTAGAGCGCGGGCGAGGCGGCGAAGAAGAAACTCACCCACTGGATGAAGACTTCCTTCGCGCTATTGAGATCGGTATGCCGCCAACAACCGGCGTCGGACTTGGGGTGGACAGGCTTATAATGCTTTTGACAGACTCCGCAACTATCAGGGATGTGCTCTTCTTCCCGCTTATGAGGCCATTGTAATTTTAATCTGAGTAGCCACGCTCTTCATAGCGTGAAAAAATGAATGAATAACCAGGGACTTTAGTCACAAATCAAAAATCTTGAATGCTATTTGAAGAAATCATAGACGGATATTTATATTCAACTGATAAAGACAAATTACAGTTTGATGTAATACACAATTATCTTTCAAATGAATCATATTGGGCACAGGGAATTTCAACAGATACATTAAAGCGTGTGATTCAAAAATCGGAGTGTTTTGGTATTTATTATGGTAATGAACAAGTTGGGTTTGCAAGAGTTGTGACTGATAAAGCTACATTTGGATACCTTGGAGATGTTTTTGTTCTCGAGCCCCACCGGGGCAAAGGGCTTTCAAAAAGGTTAATGGAATTTATCCTTAAACATCCCGAAATGCAGGGATTCCGCCGTTGGCTGCTTCTCACAAAAGATGCCCAGGGTTTGTACTCACAGTTTGGATTTATAAAATTCCACGCGCCTGATAGATGTATGGAATTATGGTATCCGGATGTTTACAGCGGTGACCCGGATAAAAAAGGTATCGCGGCAAAAGAAAATAACTGATCTTAAAAAACTTTGTTATGAAAGTGATATTTTAAAATGAAAGTAGCAAACAGCATTCTGGAATTATTCGGCAAAACCCCCTTAGTAAAGCTTAACCACATAACTAAAGATATCAAGGCTACCATTTACGCAAAAATGGAATCCATGAATCCGGGCGCAAGTGTTAAAGACCGGATCGGACTCGCAATGATCGAAGATGCTGAAAAGCGCGGCATGCTTAAACCGGGCGGTACGATCATAGAAGCAACAAGCGGCAATACAGGCATAGGGCTTGCTTTGACAGCATCCGTAAAAGGTTATAAATGCATATTTACCATGACCGAAAAAGTTTCAATAGAAAAAAGACGTTACCTGCAGGCGCTTGGCGCAGATGTTGTGATCTGCCCTATGACAGCAAAACACGATTCACCCGAAAACTACGTTAATGTTGCTAAACGCATAAACGCAGATACACCCAATTCACTTTTTATGTATCAATATAATAATCCTTCTAATCCCGATGCACATTATCATTCAACCGGCCCGGAACTGTGGGAACAGACCGGCGGCAAGATAACTCATTTTATCGGCAGCCTTGGCACTGGCGGAACTGTCAGCGGTACAGGCAGATTCCTGAAAGAAAAGAATCCGAAGATAAAAATTATTGCTGCAGACCCGTACGGTTCTATCTTTAAAACATATAAGGAATCAGGTGTTATGACCGAAGGCACACCTTACCTTGTTGAAGGAATAGGGCAGGATATGCTGCCTGAGAATGTGCACTTTAAGTATATAGACGAGATCATAAATATTACAGATAAAGATTCCTTCCACCTCTCTCGCAGGCTTGGCCGAGAAGAAGGTATATTCTGCGGCGGAAGCACCGGTACAAATCTTGCTGCTGCGCTCAGGGTTGCTAAAGACCTGGATGAATCAGGCGTTGTTGTATTTGTAGTCTGCGATACCGGCGAGAGATATTTAAGCAAACATCATTCAGATGAATGGATGCGCGAAAAACGCCTGCTAGAAAAAGATAAGACAACGATAGGTGTTGTGTTCCAGACGAAATTATCCGGTGGATTGCCGAATATGATATCAGCCTCACCCGATGAAACGATCGGTGAAGCACTTGCGAAACTGGAGCAATATAACGTATCTCAGATACCGGTACTTGATGCAGAGCGTTCAGTCGGTTCTTTAACTGAAGCCGACCTGATGAGTATGATAATCAAAGATCCTGCAACCACCGAAAAAAAGGTTTCGGAAGTCATGGATAAAGCCTACCCTGTAGTGGATGAATCTGAAGATATAAAACACGGCATTCAGTACCTGAAGGAATCACCCGCTATTCTTGTCAGCCAATACGGCAGAACAATTGGTATTCTAACAAGGTATGATGTACTGGACTTTGTTTAATAGACTTTCCCCGGCGAAGGCGGGGATCTCTTGCAAAGAAAAAGCGAATAAGCGGAATACAAACAAATTAATACTTTATACAATTAATAACGGCAGGTGTGCCTGCCCGGTGCAAATAAAATGAAATTCTCAACTAAAGCGATACATGCAGGCAATGAGCCTGATCCAACAACCGGCGCGGTTAACGTGCCTATATACGCGACATCAACTTATTCCAACGAAGCATTTGGTGTATCCAAAGGATTCGACTATGGAAGAACTATCAATCCAACCCGTGTTGCGCTTGAAAAAAACATCGCTGCGCTGGAAAACGGCAAGTACGGATTCGCGTTTTCAAGCGGGATGGGTGCTACACATGCTATCGCAACTATGCTTGAAAAAGGCGACCACGTTATCGTTTCCCAAAATGTTTACGGCGGCACATACCGGATTTTTGAGCGTATCTTCCGCAAAATGGGGCTCGATTTTTCCTGGATCGATACATCAAGCTATGATGAAATTGGCGCTGCACTGAAACCGAACACAAAGATGATTTTTGTGGAGACTCCCACTAACCCGATGCTTACACTTACAGATTTAGACATGATCTCGGATATTGCGCGAGTAAATAAGCTTATAAGTGTTTGCGATAATACTTTTATGAGTCCCTATTTTCAGAATCCGCTTGACCTTGGAATTGATATAGTAGTTCACAGCACTACCAAATACATTAACGGGCATAGTGACGCTATCGGCGGCTTTGCCGCGACAAGCAATGATGCTATTGCCGAACAGCTTAAATTCATACAAAATTCAGTTGGCGCGGTTCCTTCACCGTTTGATTGTTACCTGGTGCTTCGCTCCACCAAAACACTTGCATTGAGAATGGAACAGCACAACGCAAATGCTGTAAAGATAGCAAATATTCTTGAAAAGGATTACAAAGATAAGATCAGCAGGGTATATTATCCCGGACTTGAATCACATCCTCAGCACGAGCTTGCAAAGAAGCAGATGCGCGGTTTCGGAGGAATGATATCTATCGACCTTGGTTCATTTGATAATGCGGTAAAGTTTTTTGATGGTCTGAAAATTTTCGCACGAGCTGAATCACTTGGCGGCGTAGAAAGTCTTGTTTGCCATCCGGTAAGCATGACCCATGCAAGCATACCCAGGGAAGAGCGCGAGAAATTCGGACTTACCGATGGGCTTGTAAGGCTATCGGTTGGCTGTGAAGATTATGAAGACCTGCTTGCGGATATAAGGCAGGCTTTAGGCGGTGGAAAATAATGCTTCCAAATCATGATGAAATAAGAGCGCAGTTCCCCTTCATGCAGAAGGTAACATATATTGATTCGGCTCATTTTACACCGTATCCGCAAAGGTCGGTTGAAAAGCTGAATGAATTTATAACATCGTTCACTACTGATTACATTAACCTGAGCATTGTAAATATTATGCGCGCAAGAGAGCTTAGGGAATCATGCGGTAAGCTGCTGAACTGCAGCGCTGAAGATGTGATCATAACATCAAACACTACTCACGGTATCAATATTTTTGCAAACGGAATCAGGCTTGACCCAAAGGATAACAACGTTGCAATGCTTGATTCCGAGTTTCCTGCCGTTGTTTATCCCTGGCTTAACCAGGAAAAACAGGGCAGGGTGAATGTAATGCTGATACCTTCGGATAAGGGTTATGCAAATGAAGCGCTGATAAAGCGCACGCTGCTTGATTTTAACATACGGGTTTTTACCATCAGCCTCGTACAGTTCCTCGGCTACAGGCATAATATCCGCAACATCGCTGAGTTCTGCAAAAAGAGGAATATCCTGCTTGTAGTGGATGGGATCCAGGCAACAGGAGTATCGCCTGTTGATGTGCAGGAAATGGGAATTGATTTCCTCAGCACGGGAAATCAGAAATGGCTTATGTCGCCTGCAGGACTTGGATTTACATACATTTCAAAAAAGTACCGCGAGCTTATTATGCCCAGTTATGCCGGAACCACGAATGTTAATTACGACTTTGAGCATTTCCTGGACTATAAGCTTGACTTCAAACAATCAGGCGAAGCCTACGAGAACTCAACCCTGAACACACTGGCAATGATAGGCACAAATGAAGTATTGAATTACTTTTTGGAACTGGGCGTACAGAATATCTTCGACCATATTATAGATATACAGAACAGGCTGATAGAGCTTCTGGATAAAGATAAATACAAAATAGAAAGTGTACTTTCACCGGAGAACCGTTCCACAATACTCATATTTTCGCATGTTGATAACACACGAAACAAAGAGATACAGAAAATGCTTGAAGAGCAGAAGATATACATTGCGCTCCGTGAAGGTTATCTGAGGCTCTCTCCTCACATATACAATAATTACAGCGATGTTGAAAAGCTGGCAGAAGCGCTTAACGCATTCTGATAAAATAGAACAATACTACAAATATGGCTTACCATAATACCAAAACAGTATCAACAAATTTTGATGATACTATCGTAAAAGTAACCGAAGAACTTAAGAAAGAAGGTTTCGGTGTACTTACTGAAATTGACGTGAAGGAAACCCTGAAGAAGAAGCTTGATGTTGACTTCAGGAAATACAGGATACTTGGCGCATGTAATCCGCCGCTGGCATACAAAGCGCTGAGTGAAGAAGAAAACATTGGCGTAATGCTGCCATGTAATGTAATTGTTCAGGAAAAAGAGGGCGGGGTTGTGCAGGTATCTGCAATAAACCCGATGGAATCGATGAAATCGGTAGCAAACCCAAATCTCGAAGAAGTTGCAGCAGCCGTTAGCAGCAAACTTGCTAAGGTAATAGATAACTTAAATTAAACTAAATTGGCCGCAGTATTTTTAAAAAAGAACGAATCCCGCAGGATCCGAAATGGACACCTTTGGGTATTCAGCAATGAAATAGCAAAAACTGAAGGCGGCCCAGAAACCGGAGCCCTGGTTGAGCTTTATGATAACAAAGATTTTCTTGGCACCGGGTTTTACAACAAGAATTCCCTTATAACCCTTAGGCTCCTTAGTCCGCTATACAAAGATGATCTTTCCGCTTACATTAGGGAATCTATTATGAATGCCTACACTCTCAGAAAGAACTTCTACCCGAACCGTGAGTCATTCCGCCTTGTGTTCAGCGAAAGTGATTTCCTGCCAGGGCTGATAATTGATAAGTATAATAATACATTCGTTCTGCAGGTGTATTCTTTCGGTATGAATCAAAATATTCAAATTGTTGTTGATGTGTTAAAAACTGAGCTTAATGCAGAGAACATTTTCACACGTAATGATCCTTATTTCAGAAAGCTCGAAGGGCTTCCGGAAGATGATTCGGTTTACTTAGGTGAAGTTGGTATAGAAACAATTGATGACGGAAAGCTGAAGTACCGGATCGATTTCGCTTCTTCGCAGAAAACAGGGTTCTATTTTGACCAGTGCGATAACCGTGAGTTTACTGAAAAGCTTACAAACGGTAAAACCGTTCTCGATGCGTTTTGTAATTCCGGCGGATTCGGTATGCATGCAGCTTCTGCAGGTGCAGGGTATGTTACATTTCTGGATTCATCAGCAGGTGAAATAACGAATGCAGAAAAGAATTTTACGCTCAATGGCTTAACTTCAGAAACTGATTTTATTGCTATGGATGTTTTTGATTACCTGCAAAAGAGTATTGATGCCGGCAGAACGTTTGATGTTGTGATGGTCGATCCCCCGGCATTTGCCAAAAGCCGGAAGAGTATTCCTACAGCATTAAAGGGTTATGCAAAGCTGAATAAAATGGCAGCAAGCTGCGTGGGAATTAATGGTTACCTTGTAACTTCGTCGTGTTCACATCACATAAACCGAGATGATTTTATCGAAGCAGTTATAAGCGGTGCGGCAAAAGCCGGCAAGATCCTGCAGCAGATTCATTTCAGCGGCCCCTCAATGGATCACCCCATATTACCAGCGATGGATGAAACAACATATCTGAAATTTGCGGTGTTTAAGGTTTTGTAACCTCATTTTTATTACTTTTTATATTAAAACAATACCCTTATTTTAAGCACTTAATCAATGAAAATTACCAGTAAATGAGTAAATATCCGCCTATATATTATTCAGATTACCTGCAGCTTGATACCCTGCTCGGTGCACAAAAACCAAAGAGCGATGAGTACGGTCATAAAGCGCACGAGGAGATGTTGTTTATCATAGTGCACCAGGCTTACGAGCTGTGGTTCAAGCAAATACTTCACGAGATAGATTCGATAAACGGTATGTTTCGCGATGAAGTTGTGGATGAAAAAAGTATTGGCATTGCCGTATCCCGCCTCAAGCGTGTTACGGAAATCCAGAAACTGCTTATTGAGCAATTGCGTGTGCTGGAAACTATGACTCCGCTCGACTTCCTTGAGTTCAGGGATTTCCTCATTCCCGCTTCCGGCTTTCAGAGCTTCCAGTTCAGGCTTATCGAAAACAAGCTTGGGCTTTCTGAAGAAAAACGCATTCAATACAATAACATCGATTATCTTAACACTCTGGAAGCGTCACACCGTGAACTTATAATACAGACTATAAAAGAACGTTCGCTGTTTGAGCTGGTTGAAAAATGGCTGGAACGCACTCCGTTTTTGAATTCACAAAGCTTCAATTTCTGGCAAAGTTATAAAGAAGCGGTTGAAAGAATGTTGGATCAGGATACAAAAATAATAATGGAAAATGCCACGCTGACTGAAAAGAAACGTGAATTCCAGCTGAAAAATATTAACTTGAACCGTGAAAATTTTGAAGCGCTGTTTGATGAACAGAAACACAACGAGCTTGTAAAAGAAGGAAGAAGACAGCTTTCGAACCGTTCAATGCTGGCAGCGATATTTATTAACCTGTACCGCGATGAACCGATACTCCACTTGCCATTTATGCTGCTCAGTTACCTGGTTGAAATTGATGAGCGGTTTACTGAATGGCGTTACAGGCATGCTTTAATGGTACACAGGATGATTGGAGCTAAGATTGGTACAGGGGGCTCATCCGGACACCAGTATTTGATGGCAACAGTTGATAAACACAGGGTATTTACCGACCTGTTCAATTTATCGACTTATCTTATTCCGCGCTCTGAATTACCGAAGCTGCCGGAAGAATTGATTAAGGAATTAAGCTTTCACTATACAAAACAATAGACACTAATTACACGAATTAGCACTAAAGCATAACAAAGCGAATTTGTATCGAATGCTTTCTCAAAGATTTTTTTACTAATTGCATTAGACTTTAAGACCTTATTCATAATTGGTGAAAATTAGTGTAATTAGTGTCGAAATCTTCTAATTATTATAATATGAAAATTGATCTGACAGGTAAACGGGCATTGGTTTGCGGAAGCACGCAGGGTATTGGAAGAGCTATCGCTATCCAGTTCGCATCATGCGGTGCAAGCGTAGTGCTCGTGGCGCGGAATGAAGAATCCCTGCGCACTGTGCTGCGTGAATTGCCCGCATCCAAAACCCAGAACCATAATTTTATAGTAGCGGATTTCTCCGATCCTGAAGGTTTACGGGCGAAGATGAATAACTTCGTTTCGGAAAATCCCCCTGTACATATACTTGTAAATAATACGGGCGGGCCAAAAGGCGGTGAGATCCATAAAGCAGAAACCGCAGAGTTTGAACAGGCATTCCGCAATCATTTGATATGTAACCAAATACTTGTACAAGCCGTTTGTGAAGGAATGAAAAAGGAAGCCTATGGCAGGATAATTAATATCATATCTACATCCGTAAAGCAGCCGATAAAGAATTTAGGAGTATCGAATACTATTCGCGCTGCCGTTGCTAACTGGGCTAAAACCCTTAGTGTTGAACTGGCTCCGTTTGGAATAACAGTAAATAACATTTTACCCGGCGCGACTAAGACTGAAAGATTGTACAGTATATTTGAAGCACGCTCTAAAGCAAGCGGGAAATCGATTGACGAGATTAAAGAAGAATTTTTGAGCGAAATCCCCTCCGGCAGATTTGCTGAAGCTGATGAGCCTGCTTATGCAGCTGCATTCCTTGCCTCGCCATTGGCGGGATACATCAATGGCATCAACCTGCCAGTCGATGGCGGCAGACTGAATTGTTTGTAAACTGTGATTACTTTCTATTAATTATTAATCAAAATATTAAACTATGCTATCATACAACGTAACAATAAATGTAGATGATGATATCCATGATGAGTGGGTTGACTGGATGACAACGCAGCACATTCCGGATGTTATTGCAACAAGATGTTTTAATAATTACAGTATGCACAGGCTGCTATCGCCGGAGCCGGAAGAAGGTTCAACATATGTAATTCAATATGTATGCGATAATGTCGAAGAATATGAGCGCTATCAGATAGAACACGCTGCATTGCTGCAGAATGCGCATATCGAAAAATTCGGCGGGAAGTTTACAGCTATCAGGTCTCTGATGGAAGAAGTCTGAAATAGCGAAATAGTGAAATAGTGAAATAGTGAGATAGTGAAATGGTGAAATGGTGAGATGGTGAAATGGTGAAATGGTGAGATAGTGAAATAGCGAAATTGTTAATTATACTGTCGTTTTTTTTTCTTAAACCTGCAACTTGTGACATGCAACCTGTAAAATATAGATCAGTGAAATCAATTAATCAGGTAAATCTGTGATAAAGAATTATATAAACGGCGAATTACGCGAACCAGTATCTGAGAAATATTTTGATAACTTCGATCCGGCAATAGGCGAAGCCTACGGTATTGTGCCTGATTCCGATGAACGAGATGTTGAGCTGGCAGTTTCCGCCGCTGAAGTCGCATTTCCTGCATGGTCCAATACTCCTGCCGAAGAGCGAACGCGGCTTATGCTTAAGGTTGCATCACTCATCGGGCGCGATCTTGCTGAGTTTGCACGTGCCGAGAGCGTTGATAACGGCAAGCCGCTGCATCTTGCCAGAACCGTTGATATACCACGCGCTATAAAAAACTTCGAATTCTTCGCCTCTGCAATACACGGATTCGCGAGTGAATCACACTCAACCCCTGAAGCTGTTAACTACACGTTGCGTAATCCTGTTGGAATAGTGGGAGCTATTTCACCATGGAATCTGCCGCTATATTTACTTACTTGGAAGATCGCACCGGCATTGATAACAGGAAATTGTGTAATTGCAAAACCATCCGAGATCACGCCCATGACGGCTTTCCTGCTTTCAGAAGCATGTATAGAAGCCGGTATGCCAAAAGGTGTGTTGAACATTGTTCACGGCTACGGGAGCAAGACAGGGAGCGCCATTGTGTCACATCCCAG
The DNA here is from genome assembly GCA_014879675.1 of Ignavibacteria bacterium. Lineage (GTDB taxonomy): Bacteria > Bacteroidota > Ignavibacteria > Tepidaquicellales > OLB5 > OLB5. Next base: position 3,804 of record JACSRQ010000038.1, on the reverse strand, counting down.
GATCAAAGCCTTAACATTTACAGGGGGAACAAAGACCGGAGCGCATATAGCTTCAGTAGCGGCGCCTATGTTCAAGAAGCTTTCGCTTGAGCTTGGCGGAAAGAATCCGAATATAATTTTTGCTGATGCGGATTATCCAAAGATGCTGGAAACTACAGTATTATCTTCCTTCCGCAACCAGGGCGAAATTTGCCTGTGCGGTTCCAGAATATTCGTTGAAAAACCCATATATGAGAAATTCAAAAATGATTTTGTCGAACGAACTAAGTCACTGAAGATCGGCGATCCGCTTGAACACAGTACCGATCAGGGAGCGATAGTTTCGAAAGAACACATGGAAAAAGTGCTCTCATATATTCAGCTTGCGAAAGATGAAGGCGGTACAATATTATGCGGCGGCAACAGATTTGTTCCAGAAGGCCGCTGTGAGAACGGCTGGTTTCTTGAGCCGACAATTATTGAAGGATTGCCTCATAATTGCAGAACCAATATGGAAGAGATTTTCGGACCCGTTGTTACGATAACCCCTTTTGAAACCGAAGAAGAAGTTTTGATGATGGCGAACAGCACCGAGTATGGGCTGGCATCAATTATATGGACGGAAAATATCTCACGTGCTAACAGGATTGCCGCGGCAATCCAAACGGGGATTGTATGGATAAACTGCTGGATGGTTCGCGATCTTCGTACGCCATTCGGCGGAGTAAAGTCTTCAGGTGTTGGCAGAGAAGGCGGCATGGAAGCGCTCCGTTTCTTTACTGAACCCAAAAATATTTGTGTAAAGCTTTAGTGTATTTTTTTGTGCCGGTGGGATTATGGGAAGTTAAGAACTTTTCATAAATAACTAAATTATCAGCTATGATAGGAATCTGCATCGAGTTAAAAACAACCTGCAATCATTGCAGCTCACCCATTATGTTAAATGCATTCACTGAACTGATTTTATGCACTGCGTGCGGTAAAAATAACCGCTTTCCGCAGGATGAATGGCAAGGCGTGCTTGAAGACGCGATCAAGGAGGCTCCCGGATTTGATCTAGGCGCCGGCCAGCCTTCGACTATTATGCGGGGATCGTACACATACAATCTCATGTATGGCAGGCAGGATCCGCGCTGCCCGAAGTGTAAGACGGGAATTGACATAGGAAAGCTGGAGGAGTACAGTACAAGCGGCAAAACATCATGCAGCAAGTGCTCAAACCAAATATTTATCCGCAAGCCTGATGAGTTTATTTCAGAATCATTTCCTCAGGTAAAATTCCTGGCAGGAGAGGATGATGACCAAATTAGCGCAAATACCACATCAGGTTCCCTGCCTTCTTCAGCAAAACCGGTGTTATTTACCTGTCCTTCGTGCGCCGGCAACCTGGAAATAGACGGCAAAGACCGAATGGTTTCCTGTAAATTCTGCAGTTCTCAGATCTACCTGCCCGATGACCTTTGGTTCAGGCTGCATCCGGCAACTGAAGTCGCAAGGTGGTATATGGTGGTTGATGAAGATGCGGTTCCGCTGAAGGGCACGATGCCGGAATGGTATTACCTGCCCGATATGCTATCCGATAGGGATGGGAATACTTATTTTGCATCCGCAATGGATGAAACCGGTTTTATTGTATGGTCAATAGATAAAGATCTCAAAACCCGCTGGGTGCGCAAAGGATTGAAGTATGACTATGAGCATGCAAATCTGGCAATTGCACCCGACGGCAATCTGTTTGTTTGGAGCAGTGAAAGCCACTCGCTTACTAAAATTTCTTCTGCAGAGGGTAAAGATATCAGCAAACTGGATGGCGACAAAAGCCGAAAAAGGCTGAATATGAAAGGATGTACGAGGCTTGTTTCCTGCGGAGACGGTTCTATACTAACTCTCATAAATAATGTGTTCGCAAGGTTTACTGAAGATGGCGAAAGGCTGCCGCTTTGGGAAGCGAAAAAATTCGGTCTTTTTTCTGCCGGCGAGGGTGACCCGATTCCCGATACCGATGGCGAGTATGCCCCGTATGTTAAAGATGTTGGCAATATTCCAAAGAGACTAAATGGTGATTTCACTTATCTTAACATCGGTATGGATGGTTACCTTTATATGCTTGACAGGAGCTCTTCTGATGGAGAAATTGCCAAATATGAGCAGACCGGAGTTAGGGTTTGGTCAAAATACATCCCGCTATACAGCAAAGAGGGCCGGCCAGTACAGGATGAGCGCGGCTACACATATGTAATAGGATCAAATGATAAGTCAGATACACGGATAGTAAGATACAATATTTCAGGAGATAGTTTCGAAACAATCATCAAAGATCTTCGTGAAGGCGGTCAACTTGAAGAAGAAGATAAAATTACAGTGCTGCCAGACGGAACGATCATTGCAGCCAAATTCTACAACAGGATGAAAGTCTTTTCACCGTCGTTTGAAATGATATACCGTTCTGAGCAAAGCAGGGAAGATGACGAGCTTGAGCTGCGCCGGCGAAAAGATAAAGTTGAAAGTGATGAAGAATTTGAAGATTAACTGCCGGGCAGTTCGTCCATTTTTTTGAGAACATCTCTGGAACGCACCTTTAAGCCGGGAGTTGTTGTTTTCATCGCTGTCTTAATGGTATCTGCCACTTCACGCTTCAGCTCAGGATATTGCCATGCAAGCTTCGCCGCTACAGTCATAGCAAAGCAGCGCACAGCCACCGTTTCGTTCGGGTCAGCAATATATTTTAAGCAGTGATCAAGTACTTTCACTTCGCACTTTTCGGGTATTGGCAGGAACTGCAGAATCCGAATCACATTTCTCTTTACGGCAACATGGATATCATCGTCATCAAGGCGTTTAATTATCTTAGGCAGTGATTTTGTTACCATAGCGGGATGTTCTTCTGCAAGGATGCTTAAAACCCATGATATACGCTGAACAACCCTGTACTCATCATTCAGGAAATGTTTAAGGTACTGATCAAATTTTTTTTTATCATTGCCGATCCATCCGGCAATTTTTTCAATTTGTTTTTTTGAGTGCTCCTTTAAAGCTTCTTCACGGATATCCATTACATGGTACAATAATTGAAAAATAAAAACCCGGCGCCAAATAAGAGGCCGGGTTGCTGTAAACTAACATTAAATACTTTTGCGAAATTACATATTTGTTTCATCAGCCGTCGGCCCGTACATGCCCGGAAGCGGAATATCAAGCATCCTGAGGTAAACGCCAAGCTGTGCGCGGTGGTGATACTCATGGTTGAATACAAACGAACGCAAAACTGCGGCCTTCGGTAGTGTAAAAAATACCTGCTCGCCATTCCTCATGGTCCAGTTTTCCATAAATTTTGCATCGTCAGCTTTTTTCAAGCATTCAACAGATTTGTTGAGCATATCATCAAATTTTTTCACAAGAGCTTCAGTGGATTCCGGTGTTTCCGGTTTATATTCAAACTTGGCGAAATCCAGCTCATCCTGATCCAGTGTAACCATTGTCCAGCTTAAAAGCTCAGCAACGTGGTTGGCAAGATTGCCAAGTTTCATAGATTTAGCATGCGGTGTCCAGTCTGCCTTATCCATCGGGACGCGTTCCAACAGCTTGCGGGTTGCTGCTGCTTCCTGCTGCATCTCAGCAATAAATGTTTCGTTAATTCCCATAGGTGTATTGAGATTTAAATTATTGAATGATAGGAAATGTAAGATAGCACTAAAAGCCTGAAACATCAATGAAATTTACCTTTCAAACCTGCTGTTTCAAATGAATAATGCTGATAACTTACTTTATTTCAGGAACTTTACAATTGTATTTGCCGTACAATATCTGTCTCTTATACACATCTCC
>JACSRQ010000221.1 GCA_014879675.1 Ignavibacteria bacterium | reverse complement strand
ACTTCGTGACCTGTCTGTACTTTGCTTAGTAGCACAGACATTTAGAAGAGCACTTCGTGACCTGTCTGTGAATAATAAAACAGTACGGTTATTTAAATGAGCGCTTCCTAACGTATCTATGATTGATGATTAAATTATATGGAACTCGATAAATCAAAATATAAGCATCTTTTCCAATTGCGCGTGCGGAATTTCCAGGTTGATTCGCAGGGAATCGTTCACAATGCAATCTACCTTGAGTACTGCGAAATTGGGCGCGTTGAGTATGTCCGAGATCTTGGCGTGCAGCTTCTGCCCACCGGTATATTTGATGACGGCGTAAAGATCAATGTTAAACGCAATGAGATCAACTACGAATCACCAGCAATGGTTGATGATATGCTCGATATTTACACCCGCATTTCATACCTCAAGAACTCCAGCTTCTGCTTTGAGCACCTGGTATTCCACCATGAATCTGGCAGACTGCTTATTACGCAGAAATCTGTGCAGGTAAACCTGAACCCCGAAACTAACCGCCCCGAAAGGCTGCCTGACCATCTGCGAAAAATCATAATAGATTTTGAAGGTAAGAGTTTGGAAATAATAGAATAGAAATAAATTCTGAATTTGCGAAAATCTTTTTCCAATTTCGCAAATGCAATTGATTTTTTACTTATAACCTGAAACCTGGCAACCTGCAACTTGTAACCTCACACCTGCAACCTGAAACCTTCTACTTCTTCCCCTTAACAAATGCATTCTTTAACGATTCTTTTATCATCTTGCGGCCTTTTTCGCCGCCAAAGTTGATTGTTATTGTGCCCTGATGCGTTAAACCAAGATCCTGGTGATTGTAAAACCCGTAATCAATTTCAAACAGTGAATAGCTGAATCCCACACCGCCGGAAAACTTTGTCGGCTCCGTTCCAATACCGGCCCTTAAGCTGATCATATCATACAAAGTGTATTCAATTCCTGCCTTTACCGAAGCGGTGTAGCGGGTATCTTTTTCAACATCAAGCGCAAAGTTAAGGTCAGTTCTCGGCTGCACTGATAGTCCTGTTCTGTATACCTGTGGCAGTTTATCATTTTGTGTTCCTATTGATGGCCTGTTAAGGTTGAATGCTGAAAATCCCCAGCGCAGGAAATCCGTTAAATACGCCATCGCCCCGATATCAATTCCTACAGCCGATGCGCTGCCGTAATTCTGTATCTTGAGATTGTAATAATTTATGTTTGCTCCGTAGTATATCTTCCTGTTATAATTATTGGCGTAAGTAAGTGTTGCCGTAATTTCTTTATAGAGCTCGAATCCATAAGTTTTGGCTGAAAGCCCGAATGCGCCGAATTTTGTTGGCTCAACAAAATTCACCGAGCCGTTAGCAAGCTCTTTCAATCCAAATGGGGCAGGGGAGTAAAAAATTGAAACTTCCCTGAAAGGAAGCTGTGAAATACCCGCCGGATTATAATATACTGCATTGGAGTTATTTGCCAGAGAAGTGAAAGCACCGCCCATTGAGATCGGCTTCGCTCCAACATCAAGCAGCTCAAATTGTGAGTACGAAACACGGAACGAAAGTACTAATATTATAATTACAGGTAATATACGTATGTTCATTTTTTAACTAAATTAGCGTGTATTGATTATGTTAGCATCTTTTGTTAACTTGAAGTGTAAAAATATGAATTATTTGTTGAAAATGCAAAAAAAATCGGCAATAGTATCCCTTTTCGCTGCTTTTATATTGTTTTCAGGTGCCCTGAAGCCGGTAATGGCACAGGAGCTCGACGCAACCGTTGATGTTGACCTGAGCGCACTTAATATTGATATCCGTGACAGGCTTTCCAATTTCAAAAATGATATTCAGAACTACCTGAACAAAACTAAGTTCACGGATGAAGTAATAATAAACGATATTCGCGGCAAGCCTTATAAGATAAAGTGCAATTTCAATTTCTTTTTCCGTACAGCTACCGGTGTTGATAGTTATGAAGCACAGCTTGTAGTCGGCGTTCAGCGGAACATCTATAAAACCGATAACTTCACGACCGTGTTCAGGATAAAAGATGAAACATGGGCGTTCAATTATGTGCGTGGACAGAATATTTACCATGATGACCTGAAGTTCAATAACTTATCCAGCTTTCTGGATTACTATGCATATATGATAATCGGCTCTGATGATGACTCGTGGGAGCCAATGCTTGGCACGCAGCGCTATCAGAAAGCGCAGAACCTTGTGAACCTTGCAGTGGCTAATGGCGGCGGCGGCGGGTGGACCGATAACTCGAGCCTTAAGCAGTCAAGAAGCGTTTTCCCGGCTGAGCTGCTAAACTCCAAGTACGAAAGCTTCCGCAAGGCAGTGTGGACATATCACTTTTCGGGAATCGATTCGCTGCAGTATAACAAGAAGCAGGCACTCGAGAGAATTTCAGAATCACTGCAGATAATAGGTAAGCTGAAAAAAACCGAGATACGTTCATTTACAATAAAGCAATTCTTCGATGCCAAGTATCTCGAAATTGCCGCAACACTTGTTGATTTTTACGATAAATCCATCTACCGCAAGCTGATGGAGTACGACCCTGACCATTCTTCTGTGTACGAAGAATACGGGAAAAAGTAACCTTTGCGTATATACTTTCTGAAAAGATTAAATTTATCAATAAATATCTAAAGGAGAACATGAAAATTACTACTGTTTACAGAAAAGCTGCAATCGTTTTAGTTTTGATCTTTTTAACCGCAGCCGGCTCTTTTGCAGGTGACCGTTACGGACAGAACAAAGCTCACTTCAAAGAGGCAGAAAAACTTATCGCAAAAAGGAATGCACTCTTCAGCCTTGATGCAGATTTTAAGGTTGGAGTAGGTATTTCAAATACAAATTTTGAGCTGAACCAGCCCGATACATCAGGGCAGCTTACTACAACCTCATCAAAGGTCGGACCTTCGATAGCCGCTACACTTTCACTTAACTTTTTCGGTTACGGATTCACAACCGGTTTCGCATACGGAAGCAAAGGATTTGAAAGCGGTACGGGCAATAAAACCAACCTCAATTATTTCAATATTCCGCTGCTTATCTATTTCGATTTCAACGTTGGGCAGAAGGTAAGAGTAGAAGGTAACCTCGGACCGTATTTTGGCCTCCTGATGTCACAGGATGTTAACCCGCTTTACAAAGTGAAAAACTTTGACCTCGGACTCACAGGCGAGCTGCAGATAGCTTACATGTTCAATAAATACATGGGCGTACTTCTCGGCGGAAATTATGAGTACGGCGGTTTGAATAACCTCGGAAGCAATGAGCGTGTAAAAAGCATTCATACATCAACCATGAGTTTCTACACTGGGCTCAAATTTGAATTATAAATCATTATATTCGTAAAAATTATAAACTCATTTACTAATCACATTCTAAGGGAGGAACATGTTTAAGATATACAATTTAAAGTCAGCCTATTTAATGATGTTTATTGCAGTGGCTGCAATTTCGTTTTCAGTATTTAACGGCTGTGATGATGCAGGTACAGTACCTGAGGATCCGGTTATATCATACGTTGAGCATTTCGATAGCATTGGCGTTGTTGACGGTATCGGCGATGTTGCAAATAGTATTAACTTGCTTAACGGTACAACCGTTACAAGGGATAGCGCTTCAAAAGATGTACAGTTAGTGGATTCACTAGGTACCAGCTTTAACTTTATGTTAAGATCAGGCGATCTATCTGATTTCCCGACCAGCTTTGTTGGATTTCAGACAAGGTTTAACAGGATATATTCCTCAATGACTCAGGCTGAATTTGATACTATCACAATGCTTCCAGTAGGCAGGGATACAATATTACCTGACCTGGATTTCACTGCTGATGATACTTATGGTGGCGGCGCATGGGGTTACTTTAATGCTCCTATGAGCTTAACTGATTCCAAGCCGGTATATTCATTCTGGCTTAAAGGAAAATCAGCAAGCTTTACAGGTGTTAATATCTATGGTATTCTTTATCCGAGAGAAGCAGCAAACACTTCAGGATTCAGAATGTCATTTGAAGTTAGAATTAACACAAGGGGCTTGAATGATTTCAAGCATATACATTAAGAAATAAGTTAATCGATTAAATGAAAAAGGCGGGATTTTCTTCCCGCCTTTTTTTGTGTCCGAAATTTTAGTAAATGGGTTTTGAAATTGCCCGGTGCTAAAGGCTATTTTTCGTTTGATTCAGCTTTATGCAGCTCAGTGAAGAAAAGATCAGTTGAGATCATTGCAGCCTTCATACTCACCAGGTCCAAATGCACTTTATCGAATCCTCCGGAAGAACACCTCTCCCGAAAGTTCTTCATCTGCTCATCGAACATAGAGGTAAAACGAGACTCTATCTCGGGGAGCTTCAGGAACTCATTGTAATTCACGTTTAACATAGTTGGTTTACTCAAAATTAGCAGTTTTTGATTAAGGGAATATTAAGGCGTCATTAAATTTATTTTTTTTGCGTTAAGGAATGCTTACAGTATTGTTAAGACCCTTCAAAAGTGGTGTATTTTAAGGCTTTCCGGAAAGAGGATACATGGTGTTTCGGGGAAATTGTGTTAGATTTATTTCAACGGTTCAGATCCCATATAGGCTGCGGGCATTTTCAGAAGTTATTCTGCCAAGCTCCTCCGGGGTGATGCCCTTAAGCTCTGCGATCTTGGCTGCGGTATGATTAACGTATGAGGGTTCGTTCTGCTTGCCGCGGTAGGGCATTGGAGGCAGGTAGGGGGTATCTGTTTCAAGCAGCAGGTGTTCAGCCGGAGTCTGTTCTACAATGCCGTACGCAATGCGGGTGGAGTCATTAGGCTTATATGTAATATTACCCGTGAAGGATATGTAAAATCCCATTTTTATACATTCATTTGCTTCTTCCTGACCCGCACTGAATGAGTGGAATTGCCCCTTTAACAAGCCGCCATCGTATTCCGAGCGGACAAGCTCCATCAGGTCATTGGTAGAATTGCGGTTATGGATTATGACTGGCAGACCGCACCGCTTGGCTATTCTAAACTGCTCGCGCAAGATCCGGATCTGCAGCTCGCTGTCATAAGGCTCCCAGTAGTAATCCAGCCCGATCTCACCAATAGCGCAAATTTTATCAATTGCCGCCAGTGATTCAATTCCTTCCAGATGCGATACCTCAAAATCCTTAAGCTCTGTAGGGTGAATACCAACTGCACCGTATAGCATTTTATGCTTCTGCACAAGCTCAACTATATCGAGTGATGTCCTGTAAGTAGTGGCAGGTACAATAATAGCTTCTACTCCGGCATCCTCCGCCCTCTGCAGTACCTCCCCGATATTTTTTACAACATCCGGATAATTTAAATGTGCGTGTGAATCTATGTACAATGTAGTTTATAGTTTATAGTTGATAGCTGATAGCTGATAATTACCATCATTATTATTCAATCCGCAATCTTGTCAATCCGCAATCCGAAATCAGGACATCCGCAATCTTGTCAATCCGAACTCCGAAATCAAATCATTCTTCCCAAATCTGGCTTTTATCTTCTACGATTATCTGAATTCTTCCTTTGTATTCAGTTAGCTTACCTTTAATATACATGTAGTATCCCTTCGGGTTATCCAGATTCAGCTCTTTCATAAGGTCATAGTTTTTCTTAAAAAATACCAGGTCAAGGTGCTCATCATCGCTTATTTCGATCTTAGCAATTCTCGGATCGTTATCGGTCAGGACTCGCGCGATGTTACCGAACACCGTAACGGTATCGCCCACCCGCTGCTTCAGACGGTTGTAATCTGTAGCATCCAGCATGCTGAAGTAGCCGGGTTTGCCATCATACATAGTTTCATAGCGTTTTATCTGGTCGCCGCGTTTATCCCACCACTGAAGCCTTTCGTCGTAGTCGGGATAGCTAAGTTCTTTCCCGCTCCAGATGCCAAGCTTGTTATCCTGCGCGTATTTCTGCGCGGCTTTGAATTCCTTATCAAACCTTGCAACGTATCCGTATTTTGAGAAGTAAGGGGAGTAGCCCTGCTTAACGCACTCTATATTATAATTGAACTCGGTGCCGTCTGCCTTTATGCCTATGATATAAACAAGGTAACGATTGAACATATCAATTACGCGCTTGAAGTCATCAACTTCCAGCCGCACTTTTACTACATCTTTGAACATTTTTTTAGTCCACTGCCACGTATCATAACCAAAAGGTGATTCTATCTTAGCCGGCTTGCCTGAGGAATCTTTCTTCTGGTAATAATAATCAAGCCAGTGGCTTGCAAGATCGTTAACCTTCATTTCGGCATCAGTATCTTTAAATGTTTCTTCGGTATCGATTCCCATGAGCCTGGTTGATTTATCCAATCCCTCAAAACGAAATGTATCGCCATCAAGTATCTTCTGCACGGTGAACTCGCCGATATCGAACTTTTCCTGGGCGAGAATATCATTTGTATTATTGAGGCTTAAGGCAAGAAGTAAAACGGCAAATACTTTCAGCAGGAAATTTCTTTTCATAAATATATTTTTACTCAATTCATTAGTATGTTGGCAAATATAACCTGATTTTTGACAAAAGAAAAAGCCTGATTCACTTACTTTAGATAAGAGAAACAGGCTTAATTGCAAATTTACCTGTCCACATGTTACCCAACGGGCAGCAGCGGACTATTATAGAAAGGTAAGCTGGTTAAGAATGCAGCTTACGGTCTGAATTCTTCGCTGATAAACGGCATGAGAGCAAGCTGGCGGGCTCTTTTGATAGCCTCGGTAAGCTGCCTCTGCATTTTAGAGCTGATACCTGTTATCCTAGAAGGAAGTATTTTGCCCTGTTCGTTCACAAATCTTGCGAGCAAGCGGGTATCCTTGTAATCGATATATTTAATACCCCTGGTTTTCAGAGGATCGATCTTTTTCTTCCTCTGCTGAGCCTGCTTTTGGTTCATTTGCATTGTCTTGTATTGACTCTGCTCTTCTTTTTTGTTTTTTCTCATTTTTAAGATTTTGAAATTATATTTATTTTTCTGCTGCTATTATTTCTTTTCTATTTTGCTTCTATTTTTGCCTTGGCTTCTGCTTTTTCTTTGGCTTTTGGTTCTATTTTTGCCTTTTCACTTTTTACTTTTGCCTTTAACGCTTTTGCATTAAATGCCTTTTCACCCTTTTGTCATTTGAGCTTTGTCATTTGAAATTTCTCTTCTAATTCGCCCTATTCATCAAATACTTAATCGCGCCTTCGATATCAAGTTTGCCATATCCCCATTCCGGATTCGGCACATTGCCCGTGTAATTATCTTTAACTGCCGAGTTTAGTATGATCATCCTTATCTGCTCGTGCGTTAAAGCGGGATCGTATTGGAGCAGTAATGCTGCTGCGCCAACTACATGCGGCGCTGCGGAGCTTGTTCCGCTGAAGATCTGGTAGCGGTTATTCTTTTCGGTGCTGAATGTTGAGTGGCCGGGACCTGTAATATCAACGCCAAGCTTACCTGTTATATTATAACCTTTGCTGCTGTAGCTAGCCAGTGCGCCAACTTCGTCCATCCATCCCATATTGTAAACATATGCACCAATTGCCATACAGCTATCCGCAGTGGAAGGGAAGCAGATATTTGATTCATCTGTAATTGCGGGTGAGTTTATCCACCTTGCGTTTCCGCTCCATGACTGCGTTACATCAACAACATAGCCGCGTATTTCTTCATCTTTTTCAGAGGTAACGCGAATTTTAAACTTTCCTCTTACTACATCGCTATCGCTGGTAGAAGCGCCGAACTTCATCATTACCGTGCCTTTTGGCGATACTTCGCGGCTGTAGAAAAGCTTATAATTGCCCACGTTCAGTATTCCGCTGCCTTCGCTTAGGATGCCGGATCTTTTACCGTCGGGGGTTTCTACATCAAACTTCATTTTATTGGCGTCATCCTTCCACAGGAAGCTGAAGAATACACCGTCATTTTTTGCCACATCTTCATCAGGCTTGCCGCTGCAGCTTGCAGTATAAGTTACTTCTTTGCCTGCGGTGAGTTTATCTATAAGCACCATGTTGCCACCTGACATATTTCCCGCGCCGCCGATTATCGTAACGCCATCCCTTGCCATCTGGTTAACCATTTCTTCTTCGGGACTTGAGCCATCCATAAATTCCCACATCCATTCGCCGTCTTCAAAAAGAAGTATGTTAACTTTTTCTTCCTTCAAAAATCCGATAAGATCCGGGAAGTTGCGCACGAAGCGGGGAGTGTAGTCATACCGTATGCTCGAAAAAACCATTTCCGCATCGGGTGCAATGCCGTGAATTTTCTGAACACCATAGTGGCCGCCGATTATCAATCCGGCAACGCCTGTACCGTGTCCGTTTTTGTCTTCCTCGGTCATGATGAGGTCAACGCCGCGGCGCCTTATAACATCATCGCGCTGCCTAACTGATCTTATCTTCGAGGTTTTGAGTCCAACAAGCTTTTCGCCTGATTCAATCCTGCCATCTTTGTTATCATCAATAGCTATGAAAAACTGTTCGCCGTATGTGGGATCTGTTTCTTTGAATCCCGCTGCCGGCCCGAAATCTCTTTTTTTATTTCCGTTTACATCGATGTAGAGGAAATCATATTCGGGGTTATATTTGCCCGGCTGCTGCCCCATAGAACTGAGCATTCCCCATGTATTATCACCGATCTCCTGGTAGCGGATTATTTCTCCGCTTTGGATACTGCCATTGCCATCCAGATCGATCCCATCTTCGCCAATTGTAAGCTTGCCATCTGCATTCACATCAATGAATGTAAACTCTCCGCCATCGGCAAAGAAGAACATCGGGTGGAATACGTCAATGCCGGAATCAACATCGCCAATAATAACGCCTTTGCCTGTAAGCGGCTGGCCATTTTTATCGGTAAGTTTTTCCTTCAGCACAGTTGAAGCTGTGTAACCCGAGCGCTGTGAATATGATATGTTTACGGCAGTAAGAATGATCATTATTGCCGTTAGAAGCAGATTTCTTATTTGCATAGGAACCATAAATATAGTTTAAAATTAATGAATTTTCAATGAAATTATGCGAGCCCTCGAGTGTATTGAGTGTATAGAGTGCGGAGTGAATTGAGTGATTTTGTCCTTCTAATTAAATCCGCACTCAAACAATCCGCAGTCCGAAATCTATATCCCTCCCCCTTTATTACCCAAATTTCCGGACTATTGTTCCTGAAACTAAAATATTTCAAAGAAATTGCTTGTTCACCACACATTTTTTTGACAAGTCAAATTCACATAATATCACATAAAATGCATAATACCGCACAAAATAAGCAATTTAGTATGTATCTGCCGTGAAAAGGGGATTCACATAGTGCGATTTCATTCTTTGACAAATATATATTAAACAGCTTATAATGCACCCGATCAGTAATACTGATCGAAACACCTTCATCCTTGATGCTTTTGCAGGTGGAAAAAAAGACGATAGATTCCTCTCTCGCTTAAATGCCTGCAAAGCTCAAGGGATTTTTAAATGTGCCTACGGATTCACGAAAAATCAGAACCAGAGCTTAATGAAATAGTTATTCCAACTGCGATCTGCCGCTATTTCACCAATACATTATTTTCACTAATTCGCTGTTTCACTATTTCGCTACACAGTTGTGCCACCCTGAGTATTTCTTTACCTCTACAAACGCGCGATAAAGCAGTCGAAAATACTGCGAAATTCATTTCCCCTCTCTTAACGCGGGAGGGGAAGTATTATGAAAAAGAAAAAAAAATTTTACAGCAAAGTCCGCGGCGAGCGCGAAGAGAAAATTACAAACCCTCTTCGAAGGGGTCCTTCGGACAAACACCTGGAGGGATGTTGTTTATCATAAAAACTAAATCTACTAAAGTATGCTAAAACCAACAACAGCATTAAATCAAAAGATACTTGATTTTGTATTAAGTGATCCAGGTGTACAGAATTGGATTAATGGTAGAGATGCACACAAAGATGCATTTGCCAGGGAACTCCGAGTAACATTTGAGCATCAGCTTGAAAATCCAAAACAGTCCGTTTATCGAGTTGATTTCACTTACAATACAAGGGATCCGGAGTTGGAAAAAACCGATGATGTAATTGTTTATGTGATCGTAACTGAAGGCGCACTGCCTTCATATAAGATCGCGAATATAATAGCGCATTGAAACGCATATAAAGTTTCGAATTCATTATGAAGAAAATACAGTTTTTCTACAAAATGTCAAAAAAAGTCACTTTGACTAAACAAATCTTAACCATGAAAAAATGAAACTATTCATTCTATTAATTTATGTACTGTTGGCTGTTTGCAGTAATGTAAATCTGTTCTCACAAGAAGATGGCGCTCCTGGGACATCAAAAAATCAAAAAGATAATACAGAAGAAGCAAAATCTAATAACTATCTTTCGTTATTAATTAATGGGTCAATAAAAACAAACTTGAGCTCTGAAACAAATGTCATAGGCACAGGTTCTATCGGTGCAAGATATGTTAGCCCTGAAGAAGAGATTACAGCACTCATTAGTCTTAATGAAGGTTTTTCGGAACAAGTTGAAGACTCTGTCCAATCGTTTGGTGATGTTGTTCTAATACAGGCTATAAGAAGCGGTAGCATCACATGTGATTATAAAAGATTCTTTAATATATTCGGATCTAAGAAAAATCGGTTCGGCATTGGGGCCAATCTATCTGCTAATTTCAGTAATTGGAAAATCAAGACTGGTATTGATTCAATAAGTACTATCCCAATATTTGAAAAGAAGAAGGCTCTTGTAGTTATGCCAAATCTAAATCTCTATTATAGGTTATTATCAGTAGGTTTTACTTCAACTGCGAATAGTAAAGAAACTGAAACAGCAGAAAGCAAATTAAAGGCACAAAAGGAGATTCAAAAAGCTAAAATCAAAGCGATTCAAGATATTGATGAAAAAATAAAGATTACGACGGATTCGACATCAATAGCTCAACTGGAATTACTAAAAAATAGTCTTGAAGAGAAAGAGGAAACAGGCTTGACTAAATCAGAGATCAATGATTTGTTCAATAAACTGCAAACTAACACAAACAAAATTGATATCACGCTGCACTTAGGTTTTACCTCGAGATTTATTTTAGGAAATATTGGATTCGCAGATAGTTTACGATCTAAGTCATTAGATGGCAATTTATCCAAAATCTACTTGGGTTTTGAGGTAGGTTTCAATATAGAAATTAATAATTTTAATGCCTTTTTCAATATACCTTATTTACTGCCAGGAAAAGATAGTGAAATAAATGTAAGAGGTTTAACCAGAGGTCAGCCCGTAGCTGGTATTGAATTCAGAGGCGATATTTGGAAGATTGTAAATATTAAGTAGCTTTTGTTTTTAAACGGTCATTCGGGTAGTCTAAAATCTTCTTAAAGAACAAATCTCTCCCCATTGCCGGTTTTTACTCCAACAAGTACAAGTTGTTATTGCCTAAGCACAGAAATGTTATGCTATGCTCTTCTGATTTCTTTACCTGCATCATGCACTTCTTCTCTGCGTGGTAGCAGCAAAGTAAGAATTGAACTCCAATAAGCCCATGTTCAATGGTGTTCTATTTTTCAGCCCGATAAATTCACATATTTTCTCAAATCCTTAATCTAAACCCAAATTACTCACTTTTTCAATATTTTCTGATTCACATCATGCATTATTGCTCTTTGCATTGAGGTAAATGATGTATTATCTTTGTATTACAGTAACTCCAATCAACCCACATATTTACATTCATTCTAAATTTCAGATTTAGCTTTTCGTCAATTTATGTCTTACTCTCAAACACCCGGAGGGTGTAAAATTAGCATAAAAAAGAGAAGATCTGTTAGATTCAAAGTTAGCAGTAATTTGCAGACATTTTAATTTTATGTTTCAAATTGGAAAAAAATGAAAAAAACTACCAGAGAAAAGTTAGAATATCTTCAGAAATATGTAAATAGAAATTTTACAAAGTGGAGAGTAATTTATGGTGAAGAATTGACAGGAGTTCATGTCGGACTAAAAAGAAGGAACGGAAGACGATTAAGATATTATACAATAGTATTCCATGTTCTGAAAAAAAGGGATTCACCAGAGAAACTAATTCCAAAGAGTATAAAGATTAAGTTCAGGGATAGAAATTCTAGGGATATCCCTACTGATGTAATTGAAACTGGCAAGCTGGAGTTGAATGGTGTTAAACTAGGCGATAGAATCAAAAATACTAACTCTAGCAAATTTGGTTCGATAGGCATATTTTTAAAAAATGGTACGGATGTATATGCATGTTCTAATATGCATGTATTGGCACCTGGTTTAATTGATGAAGGACAATTCAGATATCCTGATACTAAAATAGGACAAAACGATGTCAAAATTAAGTTGTATAATCAAAATATAGCCATCGATGCTTGTCTTGAGATGGCTATCTATGGTGGAATTGATGCGGGGGTTGCCAGGATTAGTAATCCTCATTTTATTGATAATTTTTTTAAGGACACGAATATAGTTCCGATCGGTTTTATGAAAATCAATTACGAGAATTACAAAGACATTCCCGTATGGATGGTAGGTGCTTCTTCAGGCAAACAAAAAGGATTCATCAGAAATGTAGGGATAATAAAGATAAAAGATAACGTAGTATTTTCAGATTTATTGCAAGTAGATATTTATACGCAAAAAGGTGATTCTGGAAGTGCAATGTTAGATGACAATAATCAAGTTATTGGAATCTTGTTTGCCAGAGAAAACGCACATAGCTACTTCTTTCCTATCACTAAAATTGTTGAATATTTTAAGATGCAGTTATTAACCAATTAAGCTATATTAACAAGAAATAAGATGAAAATACTGCTCATAGTTTTTATGTTAGTGCTTAACCAAACCTATTCTCAGGACAATTTTGTAATTATTATTGATGGTGATGAAGCGCCAATTGAATCATTGAAGGGAGTAAATTTTAATGATGTAAAGGAATTTACAATTCAGGTTAAGGGTACCACCTCGGAAAAGTATAGTCTAAAAATGGAAGATAATCCACCTGAAGATTTCAATGGATCGAGTATTACCTTCAAACGGGATTTTGATATTGCAAATAAAGAATTCACTATTCTATCTGGAACAAATTCTGTAGGCAGATTTACCATAAATTCTTCTGGAAAAGTTGAAGATTCGGACAAAACCATTGCTACCCTGCAAACTCTTCAGCAATATTTTGACAGTACATTTCCTAAAAAGGCAAGGGAGTATACAGAACATGGTTTACAAATTAGAAAAAACTATAATTGGGTTTCGAGTTTTACAGGCGATAAATATGTGCATATATTTTTGGACATGGATGGCAATTGTATTAATGCGACAATTCCCCAAGGAGTATCTAATTTGCAGTATGTAGTTCATATATTATATTTGGTGGTAAAGGACAATTCACAATTTGCAAACTATTCTATAAATCAAACCGAGGGAGAATTTGATGGAGCTCTTGTATTCAATAATAGTGGCTTTGAGTTAATGTCAGGAAGAGAGGACACAGTGCTTGTCTGGAGCAATAGAGAATTCCTTCTAAGTACATCAACAAGAGATATTAAGTTCGATGTAGTAAGAACAATAGTTGATGATAAAAGCCAACCGTTCAAATCAGCTAGAACGGTATTGGCAAGTTACACTATCAAAATGTCAAAAGTATATCACGGCACAATTGATGCAGGATTCCTAAGTACTTCGTTGGCCAATCCAAATTACGAATTGGTGAATTCCCCGACTAACAATGATGAAAAAGTAGTAAAAAAATCCGAAGAAAGTCGGCGTGGTATAGTTACAGCTATGGCGACTTTCTACTTTTCTCCAATAATCTTTATTGAAAAATTTCTTTTTGGTCAGGATATTGCTGGATATAAATTATACGGTAGGAATTTTCTTGATGATCACGAAATCTATGAAAGAATTTATCCAAGTATTGGTATAAGTTTGAATGAAACGGTATTTGAAAATTTCTTCTTTGGGCTGAATTGGGAAATTGCCCGGGGCGGTTCTCTGTTTGCTGGTTTCCATTATGGTAAAATAAATACATTTAACACTGAAGGAGATTTTAAATTTGGTGAAACTGTTGTAAACGAAGGGGGATTTCAATTAAGAAAAGGAACTCGATGGCTAACGAAACTTGCTTTTGGAGCAAGCATAGATGTTACAATTGTTAAGAGTCTTTTGGGTTTATGATTGATTTGAGTTGAATTGAAGTATGCTAGTAATTTTATTAATTATCTTATGCCCGATGTTAGCGTTGTAGATTGGACTCTGAATTTGCAACACTAAACATTGAGATTAATTCGGCACAGATTAGTCACGAAGTGCTCATCCGTCTGCGCTGCTAAAACTAGTTTATTAAAAAACACAGACAGGAATGTCTGTGCTACTAAATAAAACTTATTTAAAAAATAAACACAGACAGGTCGCGAAAGTGCTCTTCTAAATGTCTTTGCTACTAGAATTTGAATTTTGTGAAATTCGTGAAATTCGTGTCACAATCTTTTGTTTTGCTTTGTGACTTTACCCCATAAAAAAAGACGCATCCTTGCGCCTATTATGTACCTGTAACCTGCCTCCTGCAACTTGCAGCCCTAGCTTCCCCAATCGCGATTGTAACGAAAATCTATATTTATCGTGCGATTCGAGACCTTTGCAATAATAGGGGGTACTCTTTTAAATTGGTTAAACCTAATCTTGCCTCGAATAGTTTTTATGAATGACGGGGCAAACCCCATCTCCACTAGCTCATCATCATTGTAGCGCTGGTCAATCATGTAATACAGCAGCTCGTCAGCTTCGCGGTAGGTGAAGCCAAGCTCGCCTTCATCCGTCTGCCCGCTCCAAAGATCCGCAGAGGGCTTCTTTTTGATAATCTGCTTCGGACACTTCAGCAGCTCTGCTAATTGCCAAACCTGTGTTTTGTACAGATCGCCAAGCGGATTTATCGCGCTGGCTGAATCGCCGTACAACGTAGAATACCCAAGCAGTATCTCGGTTTTATTTCCCGTGCCGAGTACAAGCGCCTTTTTCTCGTTAGACTGGTCATACAAACATATCATTCGCATCCTGGCCATAATGTTGCCGAAACGTACTTTGTTCTTCAGTATGTCTGGGTCATTTTCTGCAAGCGCATCAACAGCGCCGGTAAGATTAATAAGCATGCTCTTCAGCTTAATATCCTTAACTACCGCCAGCGCATCGCTCACGCTATCTGCACTTGAGGTTTTGTAAGGCATCATTACGCCAAGCACATTCTTCGGCCCTAAAGCGCGCACGGCAAGATAGGCGGCAACTGTAGAATCAATTCCGCCGCTTAAGCCAAGCACTACTTTCTTCAGTCCGAAGCGTGTAGTTTCCTGCTGTATAAAGTCAACCAGGACTTTAACTAAGTCCTGGTTAACCGGTATTTCAAATGGATTTGTTTTTGTAGAAGTGACTTTTTTTGAGGCTTTGGTTCCGGGTTTTTTCAATTAAATTTCCCTGCTTTAACCATTAGATCAATTCAGAATCAGATATTATTTTTTTGAAACCTGGTAAACTATCTTTCTGATCGTATCAAACTGGAGATAGGGGAACATTTCCTGGATCTTATCGATCGCTTCACCTGCGCTCATTTCTCTTCTCATATCCTTGTACATTTGGCGTATCTTATAGTCACGAATAGCTTTTTCGTCCAATAATTTGTACTTTTTTAAATTGTTGTATGTCTCATCGTCTATCAGCTCGCTTAACGGATTATCGGTCTTTGACTT
>JACSRQ010000127.1 GCA_014879675.1 Ignavibacteria bacterium | reverse complement strand
TTCAGGATCATGCTCTTCAGACTTGTTCTAAGTGTCAGCGTTGTGCTTGCCTGGAATACCGGATTTTCCTTGTGGCATTTTTCAAGCTTATAATTTGGTATGCGCGGACTCAAATGATGAATATGGTGGAATCCAATATTACCCGTAAACCACTGCAGTACTTTCGGCAGCTTATAGTATGAGCTTCCCTGAAGCGCAGCTTCAGTATAATCCCAATCCTTTTCATCCTTCCAATAAGTATCTTCAAACTGATGCTGAACGTAGAAGAACCATGTGCCAACGCAAAGCGATATGATTATTATCGGTACCTGGATAAGCAAAAATGCTTTTAGACCGATAAAGAAAATTATTACGCCCGCTATTAATGCTATTGCTACATTTGTGAGATAAACCGTTGTGTGAAGAGACTTCATTACCGCCAGCTTTGAAATTGGAAAACGGTACAAGAACAGGAATAACACCGGTGGAATAACCATGAACAATATTAGAGGATTCCTGTACAGCCTGTATCTAAGACGGCCCCATTTATTTCTTGCCAGGTATTCATCAACAGTCAGAGTATATACATCGCCAATGCCGCGTTCGTCAAGTTTGCCTACGGCTGCATGATGGATCGCATGACTTTTCCTCCAGTAATGATATGGAGTGAATGTGAGTATGCTGCACACCATTCCAAGGTAATCATTTGCTTTCCGTGATTTGAAGAACGAGCCATGTCCGCAATCATGCTGTATAATAAATATCCTCATGATAAATCCTGAGGCGAACAGCGAAAGTAACAATGTGAGGAAATAGCTCACATCAAGTGAGTAATACATAAGAACCCATGTCGCAATGAAAGGGACAAATGAATTGGTGAACTGCCACAGGCTTTTTATGTATTCTGAATTTTGGTATTTGGAGACGATCTGCTTCCACTCGGAAGGTGTAACTTTGGGGTTTTCTGCTGACACTGAATTTTACAATTTTAATTGTCGGAAAATGCTAATTGAAACCGGTAGATTTGATAATCAGATTATATAGACAATCCTATATAATTCAATGAGTTTTAGTGCCTAAGTGTTCCGCATTTTAAATATGATTATCCAAAATGCATGTATTTCAACAATTTACAATTAAGCCTATTTAACTAATACCGTAAAATAGCCTCATATATGCTTAATTGCAAAGCAGTAATCATTCGCCTGCCGTAAATCAGATGTTGTAAATGATTTTTCATTTAATTCACGCCTTTTATGGCTTATATTTGAATGCCTTAATTTATGGGTAAGTAAACTTCTTATTTATGCTAAAGAACATCTTATCTTCAATTTTCCTTTCATCTGTTTTTTTAATATTGTTTTTTTCGGCTTCTTTAAGTATTACACTTTTCGCACAGGAAGAACTGCTGCTGGATTCACTCATCACGGGCTCAAAGTACAGGATCACAATGTACAACGAGAAAGAAGTGATCGGCAAGGTTATCAAACAGGATACAATCTACGTTTATATGGCAACCGAAGAAGGTTCAGTCCGCGTTCGGCGTGAAGATATCTTCAGTGTTTCCAGATCAACAGTGCCCAGACTTATCAAAGCTATGTTTTCGCTTGGCGGTGGAGTTTATTTACAAAGCGGTGGGTATAACAGCTATCGCGAAGCAGATAAACCCGGTTACACTTTTAATCTTTCGGCCGCGTATCCATTCAGCGAAAACAAAGCTGTAAGGGTGGATCTTTCATACAGCAGGCTTAAACGCGAGCCATATGCTTACTCTTTGTTGTACTACCCATATGATGTAGTTTATGCAAAACAAAATATTGATATTTATTCGGTCTATGTTGATTTTGTCTTCGGCGATTTTAATACAAATACCGATTTCAGCATTTACGGCATCGCCGGGCTGGGGATTCAGCATACAATTGAAGGCGAATATGAATACTCTGATTACAACTATTATGATTCAACATATATCAACAGAACATACCCTTCGTACAGCAGTACATTTTTCAGTATGGCGATAGGCGGGGGATTGCGCTTTAAGATCAATAACCGCATTGGAGCCTTTGCGGAAGCCCAGTATAATATGTCAACCTATGGAGGACTCTTTCTGTTCTTCGGCAGGGGATATTTTCCTATCCGGGCAGGTGTAACATACAGTATATACTAACACACCACTATGAAAAAAATATTGTTTCTGGCATTATTGCTGCTGCTCTCTGATATATCATTTTCTCAAAACAACGCAGGTGATTCGCTGGCTGTTGGAAGAGTCTGCAAAATTGTTCTGTATAACGGATTCCAAACCGAAGGGAAGATCGCAAGCCGAACTTCGGATACTCTTGTACTTTCAACAGAGATCACTAATCTAAGGATCCCTGTTAAAGATATCAAATTTGTGCTGAACAGCGATGTTGAGCTTTCGGACTATTTGGAGGGTGATACTATAGATACCGATAACAGGAAAGCTACATATGTGAAGCAGGATACAACAGGTGAGTGTGATATTTATTTTTCGGGAGGAAAAAAACTGACTGATGTGCAAATGGTTTACGAAAATGATTCTGCTTTAAAAGTGATCCGAAACTCGGAATCGCGGTTAATTGGCATTGCAGGGATAAGGAAAATAGTGTTCAAGCCAAGCGCACCGTTCGGAAAAGGCTATCTTGTTGGTTCAGCTTTCGGATTTGTCCTCGGATTCGTGCCACTTGCATTTTCCAAAGGCGGGGGACACCCCGATATCAGCGGCCCGGGTGTGGGACTTATTGTCGGATTGGTGCTTTCTGTCCCATGCGGCCTGATCGGTGGTGTTGCCTCAGTTTTGGGCTCATCAGATGATGTAGTGATATTTGATGAAGGATTGTACGCTGCAAAAATCAAGAAGATCAGGTTTTTGATAAATAAGCATAAGGATTAGATTTGTGTTCTAAAATCCCCTTTATGAACTGCCAGGGCAGTCATAGGGGGATTTCTTACTTATTCTTATTCAGCTCTGCCAGTTGTGTGAAAAGTTTTTTCTCTTCCGCGGTTAAGTTCTTCGGAGTTTGCAGATCAAGCTTCACGAACATATCACCGTGCTGCGAATCCTTTCCATATTTTGGCATGCCAAGTCCAGCCAACCTCAAAGTTTTTCCATTTGATGATTCAGCAGGAATTGAAATCTTTATCTTTCCCTTCAGAGTAATTACATCAAGCTTTCCTCCTAATACAGCCGTGTAAATATCCAGTGGAAGATCCATATAAAGGTCATCATCTATACGGTTATACAGCGGATGTTTCTCAACTTTGATTGTTAGCAGCAAGTCACCTGCTGCACCGCCATTTTGCCCTGCATATCCTTTGCCTGAAAGCTTCAGTACCTGTCCGTTAGCGACACCTTTTTTGAGCTTCAGCTTTATGGTTTGTCCGTTCAGCTCGAAAATTTTCTCGGCGCCGTTATATGCTTCTTCAAGTGTTACCGGAAGCTCTGCCTGCATATCGTGTCCTTTAAGGTTTTGCTGCCGCCTCTGTCCTTTTTGTTTCGCTCCGCCTGCCCCGCCAAAAAATGCCTCGAAGAAGTCAGAAAATCCGCCGCCGCCTCCGCCAAACGTACTTCCGAAATCTCCAAAATTTGTGTAATAGTTTTGCCCGCCTTGTGAACTGCTGCTTCCGGAGCCGCCGTATTGCTGCTGGTATTTGCCCCAGTCAAATCCGTCCTGGTTACCGCCGCCCGGCTGCTGATAACTGTTCCAGTTAGAGCCCAGCTCATCATATCGTTTGCGCTTTTCGGCATCACCCAATACTTCGTTAGCTTCGTTCGCTTCTTTGAATTTTGTTTCGGCAGTTTTATCGCCCGGATTTTTATCAGGGTGATACTTCATCGCAAGCTTGCGGTATGCTTTTTTTATTTCATCCTGCGAAGCGCTTTTTGAAACACCTAATATTTTATAATAATCTTTATAATCCATTTTAAATAAATGATCTTTTTTTAAATTTCTGAAGTTACATGTTAAATTTATTCTGTTTTCCAGAAGAAATTAGAATGCATGTTGTCTTTTATCCACCCGGTTTTGGTGTATAGAGTTTGTGCGGGGTGATTTTCATTCTGTGTCTCGAGTACAAGTCCCGCGGCGCCTGTGCTTCGCGAAAGCTCTTTTGATCTTTCTATCAGCGCTTCTGCAACACCCTTTTTTCTGTGCAGCAAATCAACATATAGATCGTTAAGTATCCAGAGCTTTTTCATCCCAACGGAGGTGAACGAAGGGTATAGCTGAACAAATCCCATTGCATCATTGTTTTCATCCAAAGCAAGGTAAATTATGGATTCATTTCCTGCCATTCTTTCATTAAGAAATCCCTTTGCACCTTCAAGATCAGGTTCCTGGTCATAAAAAACCCTGTAGTCATCAAATAATTTTGCTGCCTTATCCAATTCAGTTGTTGTTGCCTGTATGATGTTCATTATAATTTAGAGTTTGCTTAATTTAAATTAGTGATGCAATTGTTACCATGTTTGTAATATCAGAGGCAGAGCATCCCCGCGATAGATCCATAACCGGCTGGGCTAAACCCTGTACTATCGGACCTGTCGCAATTGCCCCGCCGATTCGCTCGGTTATCTTGTATGCGATATTTCCTGAATTCAAGTCCGGAAATATGAACACATTAGCTTTACCTTTCAATGCACCTTTCGGGTCCTTTCTCCGGGCAACCGAAGAAACGAATGCAGTATCAAACTGCAGCTCGCCATCACACTTTAGGCGCGGTTCATGTTTGCGGGTCAGTTCGATCGCTTCCAGAACTTTGTGAAGCTTTTTACTTGCAGCGCTGCCTTTGGTAGAAAAGCTGAGGAATGCAGTTTTCGGGCTGATTCCCGTAAGTTTTTTGAAATTGCTTGAAGTTTCTACAGCAATATCCGATAACTGGTGCGAGTTGGGATCGGGCAATACACCGCAATCGCCGTAGGCAAACACTTTTCCATGGTGTACATTTCCTTTAGGAAAATGGAAAAGGAAAAATGAGGATACGGTTTTATTTCCCTTCGCCAGGCCGATGGTCTGAATAGCGCTTCTTAAAACGCTTGCAGTTGAGTAAACACTTCCTGCAACAATGGCATCAGCATATTTATTCTTCAGCAGCATACATGCAAATAACAGGGGATCGCTTAATGCTTTTTCGGCTTCATCTAAAGTAATTTCCCGTTTCCGGCCTATCAGCTTTTTATATTCTGCAGCAAACTGTTTCGAAAATCCGATATCGATTATATCAAGATCCTTATGCTCGGGAATATTCAGTTTTCTGCCGGTTTGGATAAGGATCAACTTTGCGATACCTTTTTTCAGAATTGCTTCCTGTGCTTCGATAACTCTCTTATCGCCCGATTCCGGAAGTATGATTGTCTTTTTCTTTGCCTTAGCTTTTGAATCAAGTACTTTGAACAGGTCCATTTTTATTAGTTGAATTCAGGATTATTGTGGAGAAAAATTGAAATCTGTTGAAAGACTGATGGCATATTAACATCAATCTATTATTCCGCCGCCTATCAGATCGTTTCCATCATAAAATACGGTTGATTGTCCGGGTGTAACCGCTTTTTTCGGTTCTTTAAATATCACTTTTATCCGGTCTTCGTTTATCTGCTCAATAACGGCAGGGGAGCCGGGATCTTTATACCTTATTTTCACTACTGCATCAATAGGAGAGGATATCTCTGCGAATTTCTGCAAATTGATGCTGCTGCAGGTAAATTCTTTGGTATAAAGCTCACTCTCGTCATCTACATAAATAATATTTGCTTCGGCATCTATTTTGGAAACATATACAGGCTTGCCGAGTGAAAGATTTAATCCACGCCTTTGGCCTATGGTGTAATTTATGTATCCTTTGTGTTTGCCAATAGTCTTTTCCTTATAGATTATGTCACCTCCAACTATTGCGTTCTGCAGCTCCGGCATTCTGATCTGAATTAACTGACGGTAATCATCATTGGGTACAAAGCATATCTCCTGCGAGTCGGGCGTATCGGCAGGTTTCAATCCAAGCTCGCGTGCAATTTCTCTTATTTCGGGCTTTTTGTATCCGCCAAGGGGGAACAGGGTTTTGCCAAGCGCATGCTGAGATACCTGCCAAAGTGCGTATGACTGGTCCTTATTCAGATCAACAGCCTTGCTTATGCAGAATCTATCGGTTTTTGTAATATTTGCGTAGTGTCCGGTGGCCAAATAATCAGCACCAAGTTCTTCGGCCTTTTCCAGCAGCGCGCCCCATTTTATGGCTTTGTTGCAGAGTACGCATGGATTTGGAGTCCTGCCTTTCAGGTATTCATCAATGAAATCAGAGATAACGATTTCGTTGAATTTTTCGGTGAAATCTATGGTGTAATGCGGAAAATCGAGCTGCGAGGCAACATTCCTCGCACTATAGATAGTTTCAAGTGAGCAGCAGCCGGAATCCTTTTCGGGAATATCATCAAATCCCCAGGTTTTCATGGTTACGCCTATCAGATTATAGCCTTCTTTTTTAAGCAGCAGGGCTGCCACCGAGCTATCAACGCCTCCACTCATAGCTACTAGTACTGTTTTTTGTGAATTTCCGCTCATTTATGCAAAATACCACTAATTTGCTAACTAAAAAAGATTAAAATCTAGTTTTGATGTAAGAATTAAAAGGCTTATATTTGTATTGATTCATAAATTAATTACTCGAAAGGGGGGTAATAAATGACCAAAAGAACATTTCTCGTATGGGCTATGGTTCTCATTTTTGGTATAGCCAGTGTGCCTGTAGTTGGTTTTTCTGCAGAAAGCAAGCAAACCGGTAATACCGAATTGACAAAGAAAAAGAAGCCCAAAAAGAAATTTTCCAAAAAGACCAAAAAATCTTTAAAGAAAAAGAAAGGCTCAAAAAAGAAGTACAGCGGTGGTAAAAAGAAGTACTCCAAAAAGAAGAAATATTCTGGAAAGAAGAAATATTCAGGGAAGAAAAAATACACCGGGAAGAAGAAAAAAGGATCAAAGAAAAAGTACACTTCCAAAAAGAAAAAAAACAGCTACAAGAAAAAACATTATGCACCGAAAACCAACAGCAGCAATGTTGAGTACAGGAACTACAAAAGAAGCAATGATCCTGAAAACAGCGGTAATAATGAAGTAAACATCGAGAAGATCGCTCCTTCAAAAGAAATAAGGAAAGAGCCAAAGAAGGAAGGCGAAAACTAAGATCTAAGGTCTTAATTAAGTCATTGGAAAGCCCCGTAAGCATTGCTTGCGGGGCTTTTTGTTTGTAAAAAATCTGATGTGGCTGCTTCAGGCAGCCAGCGGAGTGTTTCCCTCTATGAACGTAACACGTTCATTCCTGCCGCTTGTGTACTCTATAACTTTATCAAGAATAGCATTTATTGAGTTTTCAAACAGCAGCCTGTGCCTTAAGATCGGAAGCTCAACATGCTCAGGCGCATATTCTTCATTGTGGAAGAGGAACAATCCAACGTATTGCCGGGCATTGAACTCTGATGTTTCCATAATATGAAGAATGTAGGTTTTGCCATCATCGGTTTTGATGATGTATTTGAGTGAGTTTTGCATAGCTGTATTCCCTTTCTATTCCCTGAAAAAATATAGCCTTTTCGGCAAATAAAAACAAATCTATTTTAAGTGCAGAATTATCGATAAGCTCAGATTTATCGTTTTTTGCAGCATCTACACGGTGGATGCGCTCCAAGAAAAGGCGGATTCTGCTTTTGACTCTTTTGGAGTGCGCTGACTGTGTCAGTGCTTCATATTATGTAAAGTACTTGATTATAGCATCCACACAGTGGATGCACTCCAAAGAAAGGCAGGTTCTGCTTTTGACTTGTTTGGAATGCGCTCTTGTCTGCTTCGGCATATAAAGCCTCAGTGCCTCTGTAAGGGCGCAGAACAGCGAATTAATTTTTTGCAAGAATTGCATTTAATTTTACTATAAAATTTGCAATACTTGTTACACAACATACTTCACAACTTTGACCACAATCAAAATGGAGCCTAAAATGATAAGAAACTTCTTTTACTTCTTACTTTTCCTGCTGATCTGCAATTGCAGTGTTACATCTCAAACATTGGTTTCAACTTACCCGTTTGCCGGAACTACCGTTTACAACGGATTCTGGGGAATCACACAAATTAATGATACTCTTCGTATCGGTTCGAGCAGTAACGGGAAGATCTATAATGTTACTAAAACAGGCATTATAACAGACAGCTTAACTACCCCGTTCAACTTTAATAACGGTTTGGCTTATGATGGTTCAGGTTATTGGATAGCAAGGAATGCCTCCGGTACAACATCAAGGATCATTAAGGTAAATACTTCAGGTGCACCTGTTGATACTATCAGGATAACTTCACTTTACGGAAATTCCACGATAGGTATTGGCGGAATTGCAATGGATGGAGCAAATCACCTGTGGGCCGCTATTTATTATCCCGACTTCGCTTCATATCCATTTTCATATGCTTACAAGTTTGACCTGACTACCAAGGCCATTGTGGATTCAATCCCTTTACGCGGTAAACAGGTTCAGGGTATAACAGTTAAAGGTGATACTATATTATATGTAACTGATAACTTCCAGAGTGATCCCGAAAGAATTTATGCATACCGCAAAGCAGTTGGTGATACTATATTTTCTTTCGCTGCACCCGATCCGGATGGCGATTGTGATCCACGTGGATTGTACTGGGATGGCTCTAGTTTATGGCTTATGGCTTACAGGGTTGGAAACAATATCAGCCAGTACAGAACGCTTTACAAATATTTACTGAACGGGCTGGGAAGTCCGACAATTTCAACCAATACGGCATCAATAAGCTTCGGAAATGTACCGATCGGTACAACTGGAAACCAAAGCCTTACAATTAATAATATCGGAACAGGTAAACTCGTAATCAGCGGGTTTGTTATGACCAATCCACGATTTGCCATAACTCCGAATGTGGTGCCTGATACAATTAATCCCGGCAGCTCAAAGAATTATACTGTGGGATTCACCCCCTTGGTGTTTGATACAACTTCTGGCGAGCTGCGTATTCAGAGCAATGACCTTGCGAATCCGATTAAAACAGTCAGATTGAATGGCAAGGGTGTATTTAACGGTTCATATGCAGGGCTTTCGGCTAACTCATACAATTTTAACGCAAGAAGAACAAATTCACTAACAGGTTTCACTTTTGATATCACAAATCAGGGGACTGCACCGCTTGTGATAAATTCAGTTTCATTTGCCGGCTCGCGTTTCAGGTATGATACAACAAACGCGAAGTTCCCGATAACCATTGATACACAGCGCACACGTACATTTAGGATTTGGTTCAATCCAAATGCACCTGCAACATTTAATGACTCTGCTATATTTTCAACCAATGCGGTTAACAACTCAACTGTAAAAATTGCGCTTTCAGGCAGCGGTTCGGATATTGTTCCTGTACTCGGCAATATCATCTGGGAAGGAACCATTCCCGATAACCCATGTACATCTGCAGATGATGTGCAGCCAAAGAGCCTTAAGCAGATACCTGATGTGAACGGTGACGGCGTTGCCGATATGATTTGCGCGACTGAGAATTACTGGACAATTTGTTATAACGGAAATTCATACGGTTCAGCAGATACTCTCTGGAAATTCAACAGCTGTAACGGAACAAACAACACCGGTTCTGTTGATTATGAAGATGCCATGCAGTTAATGGATGATCTCAACGGCGATGGCGTGAAAGAAGTTGTGATTGGCTGCGGCGGCGGCAATGAAGAAGTTTATGTGCTATCAGGTTCAACAGGGAAGCTTATTTGGGAGTATGACGGACCCGGCTCCAATTATGACGGTGACATAAATGGCCTTAGAGTTGACAAAGATTTCAACGGCGATGGCCGCAAAGATGTATTGATAGCTGCAAGCGGGGAAGGGGCAACCAATCCCGGCAGACATGCTGTCATTTGTTTAAACGGCCTTAACGGGCTGGTATTGTTTTACACGGTGCAAAATTGCGAATTTAATTATGATGTTACTACCACCACAACAGGCGGCGCCATAACATTCAGCTCAAACGGCGGCCCGTACGGAGTGAACGGTTTCAATATGTCAGGCAGCAACGTGTGGAGCTATCCCATCACAGGCTCATTGAATGCTGTATGGAGCCTTAAGGAAGTTCAGGATATTAATTCAGATGGAAATACGGATATTATTGGACTGTACGGATTCAGCGGGAACATATTCGCGCTCTCAGGAAGCACGGGTCAGGAATTATGGACTCTGAGCCTAGGAAGCAGCAATAACGGAACTGTTGAGGTTGTTGATGACATGGATAACAACGGTTACAAAGATGTGACGTTTTCCGGACCTCAAACAGCTTTCAGAGTGGATAGTAAATCCTTTCAGCAGTTTTGGGCAAGGTCGTTCGGCGCATCATACATCAGGGATGCAGGAATATTGGGTGATGTTAATGGCGATACTACAGGTGAATTGCTTTATTCCACCCAGCAGCCGGGAAATGTATATGTTGTTAACGGAAAGACCGGAGCTACACTATTTGAATATAGTTTCGGTACAACTGTTGGCCAGCGCGCTGATAGAGTTGCCCCGCTGAACAGCGTGGATGGCAATGCTGCAAATGAATTCGTAGCTGTTTGCAGGGATGGCAGAATAAAGTGCTTTAACGGCGGACCCGGCCAGATAATTGGTATTAACAATATTAGCGGAGTTGTACCTTCTTCGTTCAGGCTGTATCAGAACTATCCTAACCCGTTCAATCCGGCTACGCAGATAAAATTTGATGTACCCCGCGCAGGGAATGTAAGGATCGCGATTTATGATATGCTTGGAAGGGAAGTCGAATTGCTGGTTAACGGAAAGATGGAAGCCGGCAAATATAGCGCTGACTGGAATGCAACAGGATTCGCATCAGGCGTATATTTCTATAAACTTGAAGCAGGTGACTTCTCGGCAGTAAGAAAAATGATACTCATCAAATAATCAGATATCTTACAGTATTGATCTTTAAAAGGTCTGCAGGGTGGCTTACTTTGCAGACTTTTTTTATTATATCACCCCAAACTTGTATTGCACTAATTTCCTTATGAAAATATATTGTTCAAACATAATTCAAAATGCTGTATTGTTACCAGGAGGATATATGAAATTCAATTTGACTGTTTTTCTGCTTTTAGCCATTACAACAGGTATTTATTCTCAAATGACATGGGTTGAACAAACCTCGGGGGTGACAACCGCGCTGACATCAGTTTCGGCAATTGACCCGAACAATGTATGGGTTTGCGGCAATGCAGGCGTGGTTTTAAGAACCACAAATGGCGGCTCAAACTGGATAAATGCTTCAACTTCAACTATTCCCGGCACACTTGATCTCCACAGCATCTATGCAATCGATGCAAATACGGTGTTGGTCGCAGGTTCGGGAGCGGCATCTTTCCTTTTCCGTACTTCTAATGCCGGTGCAAACTGGACACAGGTATTTACTGAAACGGGCGGATTCATAAACTCTGTACAAATGGGTAATGCATTTGCCGGATTTATGGTTGGCGATCCGGTTGGCGGAAGATGGTCGCTATGGGGAACAACTACCGGCGGATTAACTTGGGATTCAGCAAGTTTCTACCTTCCCGCAGGTGCCGAAGCCGGATGGAATAATTCATTTTTCTTTGACGTAAACGCAGGTGTATGGTTTGGTACTAACAATACAAGAATATATAAGAGTCTGACACTTGTTAACTGGACAACTCAGGTAACAACGGGACAAGCAAATTCATATGCTGTATGGTTTAATAATCCGCTGCTGGGTTTTACCGGCGGCACAGCGTTGCTCATGACTACTAACGCCGGTTCAAACTGGGTAGCACCGGTTTCACCACTTCCGGGTACTGCTAATCTGGCGGGTATAACGGGCTTTGGAACAGTTTGGGTTGTTATAAGGCAGGCAACGGCAATTTATCTTAGCAACAATAATGGTACAACCTGGCTTACAAGCTATACTGCGCCTGCAGGCAACTACAGGCATGTAGCAAAGAACAGGGCTGATAACACGGTCTTTTACGGTGTACGTTCGAATGGCGGAATCTCAAAAGGTACATATTTCGTGGGAGTTTCGAATATTTCGAATGAAGTGCCATCATCATTTGAGGTTAAACAAAATTATCCCAATCCGTTTAATCCCTCAACAAATATTGAATTCAGCATCACAAAGAACTCATTCGTCTCGCTTTCGGTATTCGATCATCTTGGAAGGGAAGTTGAAAAGCCTGTTAGCGGAAATCTTGAAGCAGGATCATATAGTGTTAACTTCGATGCTTCGAATCTTGCCAGCGGTACATACTATTACAGGATAAATGCAGGTGATTATTCAGAAACCAAAAAAATGATACTTGTGAAATAAATACACAAATTTTTTATCGCGCTTTTTTCAAGGCATCCTGTTTTAAGGATGCCTTTTTTATTCTGAGTTTATTTATCTTTGTAAATGGCAGAGAATGAAAAAAAAGAAATAAACACCCGTACACTCGGCGGGTGGCTTATAGCAGTACAGGCATTTATAATACTTAACGCGATAAGCTGGGTTGGCAACCTGCAGGTATATTATAAGCTTTTAGGTGAAAAGGATGTTTTGATAAAAGATAAGCCCGCGGCAGATGCAGGGCTGCTCAATACCTTCGTGTATTTCGAGCTGGCAGCAAGCCTTGTATTCGCATTTCTGTGTTTTGTGGTATTTTACTTTTTTTACAAGAGGAACAGAAATTTTCCGCTGATAATGATCATTTACCTAATTGCGGAAGTCATTGTAGAAGCTATATCATACCTGCTGTTCGCACATCTTTCAAATGACCCGGTTCTAATGCTTCAGAAGCTTGCATTCAGTACAGTAATAGCCGTGATTATGATCGTATATCTGAAAAAATCGGAAAGGGTTAAGCAGACCTTTATATTTTGATACATACCTGAAAAATTTATTCCTATCCTCTTAAGTAAACTCCAGTTTTGTAACGCATATATTACGTTATTACTGATTAGCCACGGTCTTTAGACCGTGGTATGAAGTTAAAAAATATATGGGCTTTAGCCCCGATTGATGTATATCTCAATTCAACATTATCAAAACAAACGAGTGAAATTCGTGATGCATTCTTAAAACTTACTTGGGGGGAATCACATTGATATTGAATAAAATGTATCAAACCACCCCGCCATAGCTCGCCAATGCTCGTTATGTCTTCCCCTCCTTGATCCTGCTGGCGCGGTATCAAAAGGAGGGGAGCAAAAGCTTTCTCTGATTTAGTATGATAATGCATGATATTGTGATACTCAGCTCCGTAGGAGCGACATGTTTGTAGAAGATTGCATTTCGTTATATTTAGCTCCGTAGGAGCGACATGTTTGGTTATGAACTTTTTTATGAAGTACGCAATGCACCCCCTTGTGTTCCCCCTTTTAGGGGGAAATATATTCCGAGTATTTCGTTGACCGCGTAGCGGTCACACATTTATAGCGATTATTCTCCAGACCAAATTGACTACAGCGTAGTCACACATGGATTTTGAATGAAATAGATCAAACCACCCCAGCATCATCTGCCTGGCGGCATCTGATGCTTTTCCCCTCCTTGATCCCGCTGGCGCGGTATCAAAAGGAGGGGAGCATAAGTTCTCTTTGATTTAGTATGATAACGCATGAGATTGTGATACTCAGCTCCGTAGGAGCGACATGTTTGTAGAAGATTGCATTTCATTATAATTAGCTCCGTAGGAGCGGCATGTGTGATGAACAATCAGAAAAGAATTCACAGAGTTGAATCTATATACACATTTCTTTTTTGCCTTTTCACTTTTGCCTTTTCACTATACACTTTCACTTTTTGCCTTTTCCCCGTTTTATGGGTTTGAGGAAACCTGCTTTACAGTGCTAATTCATTCCTTTATACTTAAGATGCTGTTAATTATATTTGCTCCGAAGGAGCCCTTTTGGGGCAAAATATGAAAATTTCACTGAATTGGTTACGGGATTACATTGATATAGATCTTACAGTTGAAAAACTCGTGAAAGGTCTCATCGATCTTGGTATAGAGGTTGAAGGCGTCGAAGATCAGTCGGCTGTTTTGAAGAACTTTGTTATAGGCAAAGTGTTCGAGCGTGTTAAACATCCCAATGCGGATAAACTTAGCGTTTGCAAGGTTGATGCTGGCACCGGGGAGCTGCTGAATATCGTATGCGGTGCACCGAATGTTGATGCAGGCCAAACCGTCTGCGTAGCGCTTGTGGGAGCTATTGTTCCCAACGGCGGCTTTGAGATCAAAAAAGCGAAGCTGCGCGGCGAGCCTTCTGAAGGTATGATATGCTCTGTTAAAGAGCTTAATCTGGGTGAAGACCACGCAGGTATAATGGTTCTGGATACTCAACTGCCTGTAGGTACACCGTTTGCTGATTACCTGAAGGCGAATGATGTTATTCTTGAGATCGGCATTACTCCCAACAGGGGTGACCTGCTTTCGCATATCGGAGTTGCCAGAGAGCTTGGCGCGTTAACGGGCAGTCAGTTGAAACTGCCGGAAATCGCGTTTAACGAAGTTGGAACAGAGCTTTCAAAAGCAATTTCCGTTGAGATAGACGACCCCAAAGGCTGCTTAAGATATTGCGGTTCAATGGTGCGGGGTGTGAAAGTTAAACCTTCGCCGGATTGGCTGCAGAAAAAGCTGCTGGCAGTTGGTTTGAGGCCCATCAATAACATAGTTGATGTTACAAATTTTGTTATGATGGAGTGCGGACAGCCATTGCATGCATTTGATTACGATAAGATCGGCGGTAAAAAGATAATTGTTAAAAGAGCCGGCAGTACGGCTAAATTCACAACTCTTGATGGTAAAGAGCGCAAGCTGAGAGATGATATACTCATGATTTGCGATGCAGAAAAACCTGTGGCTTTGGCGGGTATCATGGGCGGTGAAAATTCTGAGATATCGGATAGCACTGCCAATATCTTCATCGAAAGCGCATATTTCGATCCGGTATTAACAAGGCTGTCATCCAAATTTCTTGCCTTGCAGAGCGATTCCTCATACCGCTTTGAAAGGGGAGTGGATATTGAAAGAACTAAGTGGGCCTGCATCAGGGCTGCAAACCTTATCGCTGAGCTTGGCGAAGGTGAGATAGCTGCCGGATTCATCGATTCTTACCCCAACAAACTTGAGCCGCTGAATGTCAAAATGAGGTCTTCGCACCTAAACCGGATAGCAGGAATTGAATACAGTATCGAAGATGCTGCAAAGCTGCTTGGCAAGATCGGCATCCGCAAACTGGAAGGCGATAATTCTGAAGCAGTATTTGAGATCCCCCAGGCAAGAAGGGAAGACCTGCAGCGAGAGATTGACCTTGTGGAAGAAGTAATTCGGCTTGATGGATATGATAAAATTGCAGTTCCCGAGTATTCGCAATTGTACCACGATACCCGTGACTTTTCGGGGAAGGAGTATGATGCGATTTCCGGCATAAAGAAATTCCTTACAGGCAGAGGGTTTAAAGAGATTATTTCAAATACACTTGTGGATGAAAACCTCCAGAAGAAGTTTGATGCCGAGTACATAAGTCTATTGAATCCGTCAAACGATTTGATGAGTGTATTAAGAAGCAATCTTTACATAGGCTTGTTCGAAGTACTTAAAGTGAACTTTGAAAATTCGAACAATTCCCTAAAACTGTTTGAGATCGGAAACACGTTCAACTATGATGCGGATGGCAAAATAGCTGAAAACAGGAACATAATGCTTGTTATGGCAGGTGAAGCAGACATGAGCTCGGTTGATGTAAAGTCAAGAAATTATGATATTTACGATATGATTGGTGAAGCAGAGGGTTTG
>JACSRQ010000160.1 GCA_014879675.1 Ignavibacteria bacterium | reverse complement strand
GGCTGGCCGCTGCAGCAAATGATGGAAGGGCTGCTGGAATATACCCAGGATATGAGCCTCCGCGCTTCTCTTGCATCTTCACACAAGATCTCTGAAGATGGCTTGATATACACCTTTACTATCAGGAAAAATGTGTTCTTCCACGATAATGCATGCTTCCCCGGTGGGAAGGGGAGAGAACTGAAAGCATCTGATTTCAAATATTGCTTTGAGCGGCTGTGTGACCCCAGAACCAAGACGCGCGGCGCGTGGCTTTTCCGCGATAAAGTAAAAGGCGCGCTTGAATATATAAACTCGATCAAAGAAAATTATAACAACGTTAATGAGATAACCGGCATCCAGGTGCCAAATGATACAACGCTTGAGATCACTTTGAATAAACCATTCGCGCCATTCTTAAGCATACTTACGATGGCTTATGCATTTGTTTACCCGAAAGAAGCCGTTGAACATTACAAGGATAATTTCGGATACAATCCGGTTGGCACCGGGCCTTTCCAATTCGTTAAATGGGAAGTTGACCGCGAGCTTGAAATGGTTAAGAATCCAAACTACTGGAGCCTCAACAAAGCAGGCAAGCCGCTCGTTTATCTTGATGGTATCAAAGTGAATTTTATAAAATCCAGCGAAACCGCATTCCTTGATTTCCAGCAGGGCAAGTTTGATTACTACGACCCTTCGCCGGAAGTACTAAGCCAGATAACAGATGAAACAGGAAAACTGAAGCCTGAGTATGATTTCGATCTTGTAAAGCAGCCCTGGCTCAACACGGTATATCTCGGAGTGCAGCTTGATAAAAACGTACCCGGCGGAAAAAATAATCCGCTCACCGATAACAAAAAGCTTAGACAGGCTATCAACTATGCGGTTGATAGAGAAAAGATAATCAACTACGTACTTAAGTTTCGCGGTACTCCCGGTGTAAACGGACCTATACCTCCCGGTATGCCCGGTTACAATAAAGATCTGAAAGGCTACAGCTATGATGTAACAAAAGCCAAGCAATTGCTTACGGAAGCGGGCTATCCGGACGGCAAGGGATTAAGCCTTAAGCTTACAGTAAGCAACGATGATACCCAAAAGCTGATAGGGGAATCCGTACAGGCGCAGCTTAGAGATCTTGGAATCGATGCGCAGCTTGATTTCATGCAGGCATCGACTTTGCGTTCGTCACAAGTTGGCGGCGAGATCGCATTCTGGCGCGGCAACTGGGGCGCTGATTATTTCGATCCGGAGAACTTTATGGCGCTATTCTATAGTAAGAACCATACGCCGATGGGTCCGAATTACACGCATTATACCAATGCTAAGGCAGATTCACTCTACGAGCTAGCCATGAAGCTGACCGATTTCCCCGCGCGCGTGAAGCTTTATAACGAAATGGAACAAATAGTGCTGGAAGATTCACCGTTGATAATACTATATTATAACCAGATAGTTTACCTGAAAAATAAAAAGGTAAGCAACATGTATATTGATGGATTGAATACTATGATATTGAAGAGAGCAAGAATGGGAATGGAATAAATTAAGAATTACGAATTAGGAATTAAGAATTAAGATCAAAGCTCAATCCGAC
Source organism: Ignavibacteria bacterium (assembly GCA_014879675.1). Classification (GTDB taxonomy): domain Bacteria; phylum Bacteroidota; class Ignavibacteria; order Tepidaquicellales; family OLB5; genus OLB5. The sequence continues at coordinate 51,146 of JACSRQ010000160.1, read as the reverse complement.
TTTCATATAATTCCCCTCTGGAGAGGGGTGGGCTTTAGCCCGGGGTGTGTTACATAGCGGTAAACGAAAAACATAAACACCAACACAAAACTCTCAACAGACGAAAGTCGAGACCACAAAGAAAAATAAAATTCAAAATGAAACTGATCCTCTTTATTGTACTTTTCATCCTATCCGGAACTTTGTTTTCCCAACGGGAATACATAAGCGATGCCAACGGGTTTAAAATTTCATTCCCCACAGACTGGGAACTGGAAAAAAACTCCGGCAGCATGGAAGTTAAAGGTAAGTCAGGTGTATCAGATGTTTACGTAGTAGTAAAAGAGCACAGGGACTTTAAGAACAAAACTATCGGTGAAGTCGCCAGCGATGATTTCAAAAATGCGCTGCTTGAGCAGTACTCTTCATTGTTTGATAATCTTTCCGTAACCAACAGCGGGCTCACCAACTTTAACGGGTATGACGCGTACGGGTTCAGCTACACATGTGATCTATTCTCGGATATTAAGCTTGTTTCAACTCATTACTTCCTTGTTCATAACTCCCGTTTATTTGCTGTTACCGCATCCAGCACAGCAGATCAATACCCAAAGGATGAAAAGATGATCAATGATGTTCTGAGTTCTTTTGTTTTTACGGATTAGGTTACCAAAAAATCATAAAAACAATCAATACTATTTCACTATTTCATTATTTCACCACTCCAAGTTTTGGGAGTAAGTAGTGAAGAAAGATCTTTTTGGTATGAGAAACAAGCTGAATAATCAAAACTTAAGCTTCTAATTTCACAATTTTTTAGATAAACAATGGGGCAGATTTTTCTTTCTGGCGGCGGAAATGCCAACAAAACAAAAAAGCTGGATGAAATTTTCCTGAAAGGTATCACCAAATCCGGGAGAATGTTATACATCCCGGTTGCGATGCCGAGAGAAGCATTTTCTTACGGGGAATGTTTCGAATGGATATGTGCAGTATTTCCAAAGCTGGGATATTTGCATATCGATATGTGGACGGATCTAAAGAATAGGTCATCAAAAGAACTTAACAAGTATTCAGCCATATACATTGGTGGCGGCAATACATTCAGCCTTTTGAATGATATCAGGAAAAACGGTTTTGATAAACAACTGGCTTTATATCTTAAAAAGGGCGGAGTTGTGTATGGCGGCAGTGCGGGAGCAATAATCTTCGGAAAAAGTATTAAGACTGCTGGATTTGGTGGTGATGCTGATAAAAACAATGTTGGGCTCAGAAATTTTAAAGGTATGAATTTGGTTAAGGGACTATCAGTACAATGTCACTATACGAAAAATGACGATTTAGAAATGTTCAGATTTGTAAAAGAATTCAGATCAAATGTCCTGGCGTTACCTGACGAAACCGGAATATATTCTAAAAATGGGAAATGGAAAGTAGTCGGAGATAAAAGTGCATACCTGTTCACAAGTGACCATAAAATAGAACTAAAACATGGTTCTGAGTTGTTTGATTAGTATATTTCTGAAATTAGTAGTCAATTTTTTTATATTTCTTAAGTAAGATTAGCGCATTATAGTGCTTTTCTAGTGCAACGAATTGAACTTTTGTAACGGAAATGAAAATATTCCATCGGGAAACAAATCAACTTTTTGATGACATTGAACTTTTTCTTTCAGTTGATGAATTGCATCAGCTAAAGTCATATGTATGTCAGCTTATAGAGAATCCATCTATTCATCATATCCATTTATTAGAGGATATTGATAAGAGTGATTCAAAAGAGATTACTATTGCAATAGTTACTAATGATAATATTAATGAATTTGACGAACGCAGCAGGGAAGTTATACTTAACAACAGCTGATAAAATTAATTTTAGTGTAATTTGTGTAATTCGTGTCTGACTGCTTCATTATTCACCATATCACCGTTTCACCATTTCACCATTTCACTATTTCATTATTTCACTATTTGAATTATGCCAAAATATTGCGAACATTTCGATCCTGCCCATATTAAGCAGGCAAAAGTTCTTGAGTGCGAAGAATGCGTCAAAACAGGCGCAACATGGGTTCACCTGCGCACATGTCAAACCTGCGGCGAAACATTCTGCTGCAATGATTCAAAGAATCAGCATGCCAACAGACACTTTCGCACCACAAAACATCCGGTTATCATTTCAGCCGAACCGGGCGAAAAATGGGCATGGTGCTACGCTGACGGCAAGTACATGAAGTATTGATCCAATTATGAATTGATTGAGCCGTCTGGACTTACCTCGATCGTGCCGTCAGGAGTTACCTCCTGACGGGCAACAAAAAAGAGATGCCCAATGGAGCATCTCTTTAACTATATTTTGCTTCGGCATTTGCCTCTGGTTTTGGCTTCTATTTTTGCCTATTGCCTTTTCACTTTTGTCTTAATTCACATACACGCCGTCAAGAATCTGCCAGTAGAGTCCTGCTGACTTTTCCGCAGCAGCGAGAACATTCTTCCTGTCTTCATCGGTTTTGCATGCCGCTACAATTGCATCAAGCTCAGACTTGCTGTGATAGATATCAGCTTCATGATGAACAGCGAAGAACTCTAGAGCCTTTTCGCTATCTATATTATAGAATTTCTTCAGGCCATCTATCTTTACTGATGAAACCTCGGGGATCTGTGCCTCGTAGCCATAAAGTCCGGCAAGCCCAACCCTGTGATCAGCATTTCTTGTAAGCTCGTAGAATCCTGCAATTGATCTCTTAACTTCATCACAGACTTCAACATTCTCAGCTTCCTCTGCGCTAACGCCGAGTGAGTTTGCGAAGTTCATCCATAATGTGGGATGGTCGCTGATGCCTGTCTTGTATCCGTCTTCATCTGCGATATTTTCAACCAGCATTTTGCGTGTTTCGGTATCCATGCAGTTTGAGTGAACCGAGCTTACGAACATAGGGAAGTGTTTTACAAAATGGTAATACTGCTTCGCGTAATCCTGCAGTTCACCCATTGTAAGCTTTCCTTCGTTCCATTTCTGGTAGAATGGATGTTTCAAGATACTTTTTTCCTCAAGAACCCTTGTAAGTTCCTGAACAAGCTGCTCGTTTGTTTTCATGTATATTCTCCTTTTGTTAATCCTAGGCTTTTCCGAAGGATAGATGTATTATTAGTTTGTTATCTGCTATTTGCTATTTGGTATTTGAATTAGAGTCCTTTTACATATTTCGCAGCCGCATCGATTTCTTCATCAGTCAGTTTGCCTTTGAATGAGGGCATATCTTCGTCGTCATCGGTTTTGCCCTTCTTGCCGTTTTCAATGATCTGTTTAAGCTGGTTTACGCTTTTTCCCTTTGTTTCGCCGGTAAGATCAGGTACGCCTTCAAGCTTGCCTTTGCCGTCTTTGCCGTGGCATTTGGCGCATTTCTTGGGCCACATTGCTGCAAAATCAACGCCTGAACTCTGTTCATTCTTAACTTCTTCTTTTTTCTTTTCTTCTTCCTTCTTTTTCTCTTCTTCTTTCTTCTTCTCTTCCTCTTTTTTCTTATCCTCTTCTTTTTTCTTATCGTCAGTCTTTACAGAATCCTTTTTTGTCTCCTGCTGCGTGTTCTGCTGTGTCTGCTGTTGTGTTTGCTGCTGAGTATTCTGCTGCGTGGTTTTGGTGGTATCCGTAACAGTAGTAGTCTCTTCCTTTTTGCCGCATGAAGGCAATATAATAGAAGAAGCCCAGAATGCTGCCAGTAAGATGAAGGTAAACAGTTTTGCTTTCATGTATTGTTCGCTAAAATTAATAAAAAGTCCGTTAATTTACCTATTGATGCAATAAGATTCAATGCAAAGTTAATATTGGCAGATTTGCTGGATTTTTTAGAAGCATCATAAAAAGCTTAGACACAAATTGCACGAAAGATAAAGATTGGAAAATACGTTAAAGGACATTTTCCCCTCTCCTGACAGGAGAGGGGTCAGGGGTGAGGTGATCATATAGCATCATAAAAAGCTTAGACACGAATTACACGAATTACACGAACTCAATAGTCTATTATCAGAGGCCAGTGTAAGGATATTGATTTTTACCAAATCGGGGAGAAAGGATCTGCATGGGCGTTTATTATAAAAAAATCATTTTTTAAAGTCACAAAATTTAAAATGAATATTTAAAACAGTTTCTTTTAATGTTTTTTTGACTAAATTTGAGTCTAATCCAAACAATTAATTAGTAAGTTACTGTTTAATTATAAATGTATCTTATAATACTTGGGCCTCCCGGTGCGGGCAAAGGCACGCAATCGATTCTTGTTGCTGAAAAGCTGAAACTGAAACATCTTTCCACAGGCGAGATACTGCGCCAGGCTGTCACAGATGGCACTGAGCTGGGTCTAAAAGCAAAGGAAGTGATGGATTCAGGAAATCTGGTATCCGATGATATCATGATCGGCATCGTCAAAGATGCTATTTCTAACGAAGATGCGAAAAAAGGTTTCATTTTAGATGGTTTTCCCAGAACTTTAGAGCAGGCTCGCGAACTTGATAAGATAATGGATTCATTAGGTAATGACGCTATTAAAGTGATCAACCTCACTTTAGATGACGATGAGCTTGTGAGGCGTATGCTGGGCAGGGGCAGGAAAGATGATACCGAAGAGACTATAAAGAACCGGTTAGTGGTTTATAAAGCTCAAACTGCTCCTGTTAGAGAGCATTATGGCTCAAAATCTGCTGTTTTTGATATATACGGTATCGGCAGCATTAATGAGATAAATGATAACATTCTGGCTGTATTGAAATAATCTTATGTTTGACAAAACAATGAAATCGGGTAACTTTAAATTGGTAGCTATGGGGTCATTATTCTCTTTATAATTAAGTAAATAATGGCAATATTTGGTTGCAAATATAAAAAAATCAGTTTATCTTTGCCGTGTAAACATTCCAAACTAATAAAATCTACAAGCATATAATATGAGTTCACACATTAAAGAGACATCTTTGCAGGATGGCAACATCATAGTTTTAAAGCTGAAGGGAAACTTTGTCGGCGGAGATGAAACTGACGAACTGCAAAATACAATCAAGAAGTTATCTGAAAATGGTAACCTGAAACTCGTAATTGATCTGGGTGAAGTATCATATCTTAACAGCTCTGCCCTTGGTGTATTAATATCAGCGCACGCAAATTATACAAAAAGAGAAGGCAGGGTAAAACTTTGCCAGCTCAATAAAAATCTGGAAAACTTATTTGTTATAACAAAGCTCAGCTTGATTTTCGATACCTATCCTTCCGAAATGGAAGCTGTAGCAGCATTTTCTGCCTAAGTAAAAAAATAAAAAGAACTCAATAAATCTATTGGAGGAATAACTTAACTATGAAACAATCCGTTTTTATCACTATTGTCCTTGTTGTTGCTTTTGTGGTATCATTATTAGTTTTTATGTTCGTATTTGGCAGCCCGAATAATTTCAAGGGCGGCGATGTAGTTTCAGGAACACCTGTAAACGTATTTGGTCAGATCTACAAGGGCGGTCCGGTTGTTGTAGCGCTTATGACTATCAGTATCATGGTTATTACTTTCATCATCGAAAGACAGCTTTCTCTTGGCAAAGCCAAGGGCCGCGGTCCTATCGAACCATTTGTAAAAAAAGTTCAGACGCTCGTTCTGGATAATGATATAGATGGAGCTATTGCAGAGTGCAATAAGCAAAAGGGCTCGCTGGCCAATGTGCTCAGGCTGGCTCTTGAAAGGTATAACGTAGTTAAGAATGACCCGATAGAAGGCGAAAAGAAAATGGCTGAAGTACAGAGAGCCATCGAAGAAGCAATGATGCTTGAAGTTCCCCTGCTTGAAAGGAACCTTGTTGCTCTTTCAACTATCGCATCAATTTCAGTGCTTGTTGGTCTGTTCGGAACGGTACTTGGTATGATACGTTCATTCCAGGCGCTTGCTACCGCAGGTACACCTAACGCAACAGAGCTTTCAACAGGTATCTCTGAGGCGCTTATCAACACAGCATTCGGTATTTTCGGCGCTATTGTTGCTATCATCGGATACAACTACTTCTCAACAAGGGTAAGCAACTTTACCTATATGATCGATGAGGCAACTTATAACATCATGCAGATCCTGACTGTTAAAACGAAGTAAGGCATTACTTAATTAAGTAACTATTTTCAGAAAAATTTAGTAATAGAAATAAAAGAATATGCCAGCAGTCAAAAGACGCAAACGACCTTCGCAAACCATAGATATGACGCCGTATGTTGACGTTATCATGCTTATATTAACGTTCTTTATATTAACAGCTCAGTTCAAAGCAGAGCTTGCCGAAGATATACAGGTGAAGCTGCCGAACTCGGGTAATGATACAACCAAATTGCCCGAAAGGAACGTTATGACTCTTGTTATTAACCGTTTCGGCGATGTTTTCGCCGACGTTGATAATATCAAAGTAAGGGAAGATGTGCTTGGCGACCCCATCGGGCTTGCCGCATATCATCCTGATAGCACCACTCAGCCGGGGTGGACAAATCCCGCTAACCTGAATGATAAAGGAGAAATGAGACGGCCTATCATTGCTTTTAATGACAGGGAAAAGTTCAAGAAACTTCTTATCGATTTCCGATTGTCTTCAAAAAGCAATGTAGGGAAAGATCTCAGGATCGTGGTGAAAGGTGATAAAGAAGCAGATATCGGCACCGTGCAGGATCTTATGGAAATCCTGAAGGAAACTAAAAATACCAGGTTCTCTTTTGTTACCGATCTTGAAACGGACGAAAAAGAGAAAAAGTAGCTCACTCTGAAGTAACTTACTTAATTGTGATGCTGCTGTTTTGATATAAAATAATAAACAGTTTTAGGAGAAATCTATAATGGCAAGTGTTGAACAAGCCGAAGGTGGCGAAAATCGCGGCCGCAAACAGAATAAATGGCAGAACAGGAAACGCGTAGGTTTTCATATTGATATGACGCCCTATGTGGATGTTATCATGCTTCTGCTAACATTCTTCATTATGACATCAACATTGAACCAGCCGCAGGTAATGCAGATCAATCTGCCGAAAGGTGATGAGAACACTACTGTAAAAGTGGATATGGGTAATGTTGTTTTTATAAGGATCTCTGAAAAAGGCAATATCGGGCTCTCAAAGGGTAAATCCGACGGAACTGAAGAACAGCCTATAAAAGTGAACCTTGAGCAGATGAGACAATACCTTGAAGGCTGGGGAACAGCTAACAAAGATATGATCATGATACTTAAATTTCACAGGAAAGCTAAATATGATACTATGATCAGCGTTCTGGATGAGATCAACCGCGCAGCCATAGAAAAACGTTACAGTTTTTCCAAAATGGAAGAGCCTGATTTTAAGGTGCTCGAAGCCATCGGCGGATAAATATAAAAGTAGTTATCAATATCACAAACAACAAAATTTGTGATGACGGATTGTTTCATTCCTAAGAGGATATTCATCTACTGAATATCCTCTATTTTTTTCTGCACAACCCGATGGATTTATATATCGCCCTTAACTTCAACTTCTGTAATTTTGTATGAATTCACTACATCTTTGGCGGAGTATATTATGCCAATAAGCACCATTATCATTCCGATAGAAAAAAACACAAGCGGTGTCATTCTGAGCAGGAAGGATGTGTAGAATATGTTTATGCCTATCAGAAGCGAAGACAGGACAAATAACATTATCGATCCCATCATGTACAAAATTGCATTCCTGAGTTCCCTGCATCTGAGGGTCATCATTTTGATCTGGCTTGATATACTCGAGTAGCGGAACTGCTCATATGCACCCGAATCTTCATTCTCTGCGATCCTTATATGATACTTCCTTCTTTCATCTGTCAACAATCTTATCCTGTTGAAAGCAGCAGAAAATCTGTTATGCATATTCAGCAGCAGCAGCGCCGTCGCGGAAATTCCCAATGCCGGCGCCATCATTGCCTGTATCGCTTCTATGCCTGTTATAATTGTATCATTCATAAAAATTTATAATCTAAATTGAATTGTAATGGACCATAATATTTAAAATAGGCATTCATTTTTGTAAGTTCTATTCATATTGTCTCCTTTTTTCTAAGTCTTAAGATGTAGTTCCATTTTCATCCCGAGTATGGTTTTAATTATTTAGAACTATTCGTAATTTACGTTATATAATACAACAAGTTAGTGATTTTCTTGAAACACGCATTGGATAACCGGCTGAAAGATTGCATAATTGGGGTGTTTTGGATATTCCAAAAACCACATTTCCTTAAAATGCTTCTATATTATAAAGTATAATAATAAAATAGAAGACAAAGAATTGCTAAAACAAAGGTGCTTACTCAAATGCTTACAAAAACAAAAAACCCGAATGAATTAAGAAAAACAGGAATAGAAGTAATAAGCGAAACATCATGGGGCACGCATTTTTGCAACTTCTATGAGACCAAACAGGATATGCTTGATATCCTTGTACCTTTTTTCCGTTCGGGGCTCGAAAATAATGAATACTGTGTTTACATAGCATGCAGCCCTGTATCGGTAGAAGATGCGGAAAGATCCCTGCGGAAAGGCATCCCCCTATTTGATAAATATCTTGCAGAAGGAAAAATTGAAGTAATCAATCATACGGAGTGGTATCTAAAAAGCGGCAATTTTGATCCTGTTGATGTATTTGATTGCTGGGATAAGAAACTTAACCTGGCATTAAACGGGGGATTCGAAGGGCTGAGGATAAACGGTAACGCAGCATGGCTTGAACGCCGCTTATGGGATTCTTTCCTCGAATATGAAAATGATCTGAATCATCACATTAAAGATAAAAATATAATTGTTATGTGCACCTATCCTATGGATAAATGCTTTGCGGCAGATGTTCTTGATGTGGCTCATGTTCACAAAGCTGCAATAGCTAAAAGGAAAGGTTCATGGGAAATATTCGAGTCGCCTGATACCAAGCGGAGCAAAGCTGATATTTTGAAAAAAAATACACAGCTTCAGGATAGAGTGAAAATAGGAACTCAGCAGCTCAAGGATGCAAGTACTGATCTTGAAATTGTCATGCTGAAAAAAGCGTCAACCGAAGAGGCGCTTCAAAGATCCAATGCCAATCTTGCCAGCATTTTTGAAAATACAGATACAGGTTATCTTTTGCTTGATACTAATATGAACATTATCCTGTTCAATAAGATCGCCAGCGAATTGGCTGTTAGCTCGTTTGGGCGGAACTATATGAATGGCGAGAGTATGTATAATATGCTTGATGAAGTTTCAAGGCAGGAGTTTAAAAGCAGGTGTAACTCAGTGCTCGAAGGAAAACAGATCAAATTTGAAGTTGATTACCACGGTTTTAATAACAGCGTTTATTGGTATGATACCCGTATGTTCCCCATTAAGATTGATGAAGGTAAACATATCGGAATTTGTATCTCTGCCGAAGATATTACCGACCGCAAGACAAGGGAACTGGAGAAGGAAAGTATTACTCTTGATCTTATACACAGGAACAAAGATCTGGAACAGTTTTCGTATATGGTTTCGCATAATTTAAGAGCCCCAATTGCGAATATTCTGGGGTTTTCAAAGCTGGCATTACAGGATAAGTATGAGGAAAGTGAAGTAAAGAACTTCATCCAGCAAATTGACTCTTCAGCAGAGAACCTTGATGAAGTGATACGTGACCTGAATATGATACTGCAGGTTAAAACGGAATCACATGCGAAGAAAGAAGAAGTCCGTTTTGCCGAAATACTTGAGAGTATCAGGAAAACTTTAAAGAATACTATCGAAAAAGAAAATGCTGTAATTATTGAAAATTTCGAAGCTGCTGAGACGATTATCTGCAGGAGGGTTTACCTTTACAGTATCTTTCTGAACCTGGTCTCCAACAGTTTAAAATTTCACAACACGGGTGTGCTGCCGCATATTGAGATCACAACACTCAAAAAAGAAGATAAACTGATCATAGTCTACAGCGATAATGGGCTCGGTATCGATCTGAAGAAGTACGGCGGGAAAGTTTTCGGCTTGTACAAGAGATTCCATCATGACACAGAAGGTAAAGGAATGGGCCTTTTTATGGTAAAAGCCCAGGTCGATATATTGGGAGGTATTATAAAAATTTCGAGCGAAGTAAATAAAGGTACAGAATTTACAATTGAGTTGAACCAGTAGCTTTAATAATAATCTTACTAAATATAAAGACTATGAAAATTCCCGACAGGATCATTGTACTTGATGATGATTCAATAAATAACATGTTTTGCAGATACATTATTAAAGAAGCTCTGGAGGAAAAAAGTGAAATAGTAATGTTCACTTCTCCGCAGAAAGCATTGATCTATATAAATGCAGAATATGCCATAAATGGAATAAGTACAGTTTTGTTCCTTGATATAAATATGCCCGTGCTTTCAGGCTGGGATGTACTGGATGAGCTTTCGAAAACATCCTCTGCTGTTAAGGAAAACATTACTGTGTATATGCTTTCTTCTTCGGTTGATCCAAATGACAAAAAAAGGGCAGACAAGTTCGATATGGTAAATGGTTTCTACGAAAAACCATTGACGGTTGAAGCTGTTCAAGACATTTGCAATATGAACTGATCAATTCCACATCTTAGAGGATGGTATTCTAATATTCTCCAATTGCCTATTCCGGTATTTTAATGTCTTCATTTTTTCCATTTTTGTGACCTTTGCAACATATATATTTGCATTATGGAGCCTAAGGTCTTAATAATAGATGATGAACCGCAGATCCGTTCTCTGCTGGAGAAGATACTTACACTGGATGGTTTCAGTGTTGTTACTGCTGAAAACATTTCCGGCGGAACCCGGCTTCTTGCCGGCAATGATATCCTAGTACTGGTAACAGATGTAAAGCTGCCGGACGGCAGCGGAATAGAGCTTATCCGTAAGATCAAAGAAAATTACCCTGATGTAGAGATTATTGTAATAACTGCTTTCGGACAGATCAAAGATGGCGTTGAAGCCATGAAAAACGGCGCATTTGATTACCTTGTTAAAGGCGATGATGATGATAAACTTCCGCTTACGGTAAAACGAGCCTACGAAAAGGCGATGATGCACCGTGAAGTTAAAGAGCTTAGGAGCCGTATTGATTCCAAATACGCATTCAGTAAAATTATCGGCAAATCTAAAAAGATATCCGGGGCTATTGAGTTTGCTAAAAAAGCCGCGCCAACCGATACCACTGTACTTCTGCTTGGTGAAACAGGTACAGGCAAAGAGCTTTTCGCGCAGGCTATACACAACTCAAGCAAGCGCAGCCTGAAAAAATTCATCGCGATAAACTGCAGCGCAATACCTAAAGACCTCCAGGAATCAGAATTCTTCGGTTATAAAAAAGGCGCGTTCACCGGCGCAGCAAGTGATAAAAAAGGCTACTTTGAAGAGGCAAATGGCGGAACTATCTTCCTTGATGAAGTTGGAGAAATGTCGATGCAAACGCAGGCTAAACTTCTGCGCACCATCGAAGAAAAAACGTATATGAAGGTGGGTGACCCCAAAGAACACTCGCTTGATGTAAGAATAATTGCCGCTACTAACCGCGATCTAAAAACGTGTATTTCCGAAGGCACATTCAGGGAAGACCTGTACTACAGGCTCAATACATTCATAATTCATCTGCCATCACTTTCTGAAAGACCCGATGATATCGACATTTTAACTGCCTACTTTGTTGATAATTACTCCGAAAAGCTGAACAAGAAAATTGATAATGTTAGCAGTGATTTCCTGAGCACACTTAAATCATACCGGTTCAAAGGAAACATCCGGGAGCTTAAAAATATCATCGAAAGGGCAGTGATCCTTACTCCAAACAATAGCTTAACTAAAGATCTGCTGCCTGAAGAGTATTCAGCAAAATCCCCGGATTCAGAACATTCCCTTGAGCATTCCCTTGACCAGGTTGAAAAAGTCCACATACTCAAGACCCTGGAGGATTTTGGCGGCAACAAAACACAAACAGCCAAAGCCCTGGGAATAGGTACGGTTACACTTTATCGCAAGCTAAAGGAATACGGACTTGAAGACAAATAGCACTGGCAAATAGCAAATAACAAATAACAAATACCAAAAAGCAAATAACAAAAAACAAATAACATAAAGCGAATAACAAAAAACACGTGTTACCCCTTCATTTTGAAATGCACTATTTCATTTTGAAATACCCCTTCCCCTAAAAACCTCAAAAATTTAGCAAAAACGAAATATTATTCCGGCACGGGAATTGCAATACCTTATATCAAAAATTAACAAAAATGGATACATCATACTTAATATCTTTAGCTTTGATCTCTTCTTTATTGGTATTCCTGATAGCATTTATATCAAATGACCAGAAGAAGGCAAAAGTTAGAGTATTGCATTACCGTTCACCATCAATTAAAAACATTAAAACTAAATGGAAATCGTAAATATCCTGTTAATGCTTCTCAGCGGTTTTATACTGTTTGGTATATTTTTCTTTTTTACCGATAAGGGGGAGAAGATCTTATGACGCTCCTTTTCATCATCAGTATAGCTGCTATTGTTTACCTGGTCTATTCATTAATTAAAGCAGAAAGGTTCTAGCCAAAAAATGGATATTCTGTATTCTGCGCTGATCATATTAGTTACTATCGTGCTTGCTATCCCTTTAGGCAGGTACATTTCAAAAGTTTTTAAAGGCGAAAAGACTTTCCTGGATTTCCTCGCGCCGCTGGAAAAATTTATTTTCAGGGTATCCGGTATTGATCCAAATGCCGAAATGGACTGGAAGCAGAACCTTCGGGCGTTATTGACGATCAACCTGGTTTGGTTTATATGGATAATGTTCGTATTGCTTACCCAAACCTGGCACCCGTTCTGGAATCCGGATAATGTTTTATCCATGGAGCCAACACAGGCATTCAATACGGCAGTAAGTTTTGTAACCAATACGAACCTTCAGCACTATTCCGGCGAAACCGGCGCTTCGTACTTAACGCAGCTATTGGCACTTGTATTCCTGCAGTTTGTATCAGCGGGAACAGGAATTGCAGCGCTTGCGCTGCTTTTCAGGGGACTTGCCAACAAGTCATCGAAGAACCTGGGAAACTTCTATTATCATCTTGTAAGGGCATGCACAAGGATACTGATGCCGCTTGCGATAGTATTGAGTATTATTCTGCTTATGAATCAAACGCCAATGACATTCAAAGGCGCGGAAACGATCGTAACTCTGCAGGGTGATACTGTAAATGTTGCCCGCGGCCCTGTTGCGGCAATGGTTGCTATTAAGCAGCTTGGTACAAATGGCGGCGGATTTTTCGGGCCAAACTCAACGCACCCGTTTGAAAATCCAAACGGTATTACCAATGCCGCTGAAACCTCAGCAATTATACTCATACCTATTGCGATGGTTTTTGCTTTGGGCTATTTCCTAAACCGGAAAAAATTAGCATGGATGATCATGGCGGTAATGACGGCCGGATACCTGATGCTGCTTATTCCAACAATAGTACAGGAAACGGGTGGCAACCCGATGATAACGCAAATGGGTATTACGCAGCCACAGGGCAGTATGGAAGGCAAAGAAGCGAGGTTTGGACCTGTACTCTCTGCGCTATGGTCTATAAGCACGACAGTTACTTCCAATGGCTCGGTGAATTCCATGCATGATAGCTTCACAGCGCTTTCGGGTGCGTTCCAGATGATGGGTATGCAGCTAAATGCATTTTACGGCGGCGTTGGAGTGGGATTTATAAACATGTTCATTTTTATGATCATTGCAGTTTTTATTTCAGGCTTAATGGTAGGCAGAACGCCGGAATTTCTGGGCAAAAAAATAGAGATTCGTGAAGTTAAAATTGCCGTGCTGGTTGCATTGCTGCACCCGCTGCTTATACTTGGCGGAACAGCGCTCGCATCGCATACCTGGATGATTGCGGAAAATCCCGGTGAAACCCTGAAATGGCTTAACAACCCGGGCTTTCACGGCTTCAGCGAAATGCTTTATGAGTTCACTTCATCCGCAGCCAATAACGGGTCGGGATTTGAAGGTCTGGGTGATAACACTCCATTCTGGAATATTTCGACCGGTTTGGTAATGCTGCTCAGCAGGTACATCCCCATTATAGGGCCTATTATGATTGCCGGCTTCCTATCGAGTAAAAAGTTCATACCTGAATCTTCCGGCACACTCAAACTGGACTCGCCCATGTTTGGAATTATGCTATTCGCTGTGATAATGATCGTAGGAGCTTTGTTGTTTATTCCCGCGCTGGTACTCGGGCCCGTTTCTGAATATTTAACTATTGTAAGGTAAAAGGAAATTTAAAATTATATGTCTAAACATCCGCGTGTATCAAAGCTTTTCCAAAAGGATCTTGTAACAGAAGCCATTAGGGATTCATTTTTGAAACTGAATCCAAAAATGATGGTGAAAAACCCCGTTATGTTTTTGGTTGAGATCGGAACCCTGGTGATGCTCGTATTGAGCATTTACCTTTTGTTTAAACCTGATGCAGTTCAGGGCTCATTTATGTACAATTTTTCAATAACATTAGTGCTCTTCATAACTGTATTGTTTGCCAACTTTGCGGAAGCGCTTGCTGAAGCAAGGGGTAAGGCGCAGGCAGAAACTCTGCGCAAAACCAGGCAGGAAACGCCGGCAAATGTATTGCTGCCCAATGGAGAAGTGAAGCCCGTCATGTCTTCAGAGCTTAAGAAGGGCGATGTGTTCCTTACCACGGCAGGCGAGCTTATTGCAACTGATGGCGAAATTATTGAAGGTATTGCAACTATAGATGAATCTGCAATCACGGGCGAATCTGCCCCTGTTATACGTGAAGCCGGAGGCGACAGGTCGGGAGTTACAGGCGGTACCAAAGTGCTGACCGATAGCATCAAAGTTCTCGTTACTACTGAAAAGGGCGAGTCGTTCCTTGATAAGATGATAACACTGGTTGAAGGCGCAAAGCGGCAGAAAACTCCGAATGAGATCGCGCTCACTATTCTGCTTTCTGGGTTTACACTCATGTTTCTTATCGTTACGGTAACGCTTGAGCCTTTCGGGCGTTATGCCAATACACCGATCGCAATTGCATCGCTGATATCACTGTTTGTGTGCCTTATTCCTACTACTATAGGCGGATTGCTTTCAGCTATTGGAATTGCCGGCATGGATAGAGCTCTAAGAGCGAATATTATTGCCAAATCAGGGCGTGCAGTTGAAACGGCGGGTGATATTGATACTTTGCTGCTTGATAAAACCGGAACAATCACGATAGGAAACAGGAAAGCAACTAATTTCTACAACGTGAATGGTATGGCTGATAGCGAATTCATCAAGTACTGCGCTATAAGCTCAATTGCCGATGAAACGCCGGAAGGGAAATCAATTGTAGAGCTCGCAAAGAAAAATAATATCGAAATAAATGTGAATGACTATGCGAACGATACATTCATAAAATTCACCGCACAAACAAGAATGAGCGGTCTGGATTCTGCCACGGGGCTCTCGGTAAGGAAAGGCTCTATTGATACTATCCGGAATCTCGTGCAGTCTAACGGCGGGATAATTCCACCGAACATGCAGAAGATAGTGGAAGAAATAGCAATGAACGGCGGAACACCGCTTGCTGTTGCTGTAAATGGCAAAGCCGCGGGTGTGATACAGCTGGAAGATATTATTAAGACCGGTATCCAGGAACGATTTGAAAGGCTGCGCAAGATGGGTGTTAAAACCGTAATGGTAACAGGTGATAATCCTTTGACTGCAAAATATATTGCAGGCAAAGCCGGCGTTGATGATTTTATTGCCGAAGCAAAGCCGGAAGATAAGATGAATTACATTAAGGCAGAGCAGGTTTCAGGCAAGCTGGTTGCTATGATGGGAGATGGAACCAACGATGCCCCGGCTTTGGCACAGGCGGATGTTGGCGTCGCTATGAACTCCGGCACTCAGGCAGCAAAGGAAGCCGGCAATATGGTTGATCTGGATAATGACCCTACAAAACTTATTGAAGTAGTGGAAATTGGCAAACAGCTTCTGATCACAAGGGGCGCATTAACTACATTTTCTATAGCCAATGATGTTGCCAAGTATTTCGCAATAGTGCCGGCGCTGTTTATCGCTTCAATACCTCAGATGCAGGTTTTAAATATAATGGGGCTCACCAGTCCGCAATCTGCAATACTATCGGCAGTAATATTTAATGCACTCATTATCCCGGTACTTATACCGCTTGCACTAAGAGGCGTAGCATACAAGCCGCTCGGAGCTGAATCCCTGCTTGCAAGGAATCTATTTCTTTACGGGCTTGGTGGAATTATAGTGCCGTTTGTTGGTATAAAATTAATTGACGTGCTTCTAACGATCCTGAAATTAGTCTAAACTTAAAATGATAAAGAACTTAAAAAACTCGGTTATATTAACTGTAATACTTATAGCGCTCTTTGGCGTAATTTACCCGCTGATCATCTACACTATAGGATTTGCATTCCCGTCCGGTTCTGTTGGCTCGCCAATAGTGAAGCAGGAAAATATCATAGGATTTGAAAATATCGGGCAAAGCTTTACAGATGATAAGTACTTCTGGGGCAGGCCTTCCGCAGTTGGTTATAATGCCGCTTCAACGGGCGGTTCAAATAAAGGGCCATCAAACCCTGATTACCTTGCCGAAGTTCAGGCGAGGATAGATACATTCCTTGTTCATAACCCGGGAGTTAAAAAAGAACAAATCCCTTCGGATCTTGTTACTGCCCCCGGCAGCGGTATCGACCCGAATATATCGCCGGAATCAGCTTACATTCAGGTTAAAAGGGTTGCAGCCTCAAGGAATCTAAGCGAGTCTGCGGTAAAGGAGCTGGTTAGCACATCAGTCGAGAATACAGTTCTTGGCATGCCCGTTATAAATGTTTTAAAGCTCAATTTAAAGCTTGATGAACTTAAATAATTCAGCCATGCATATATTGAATATGAAAGAACCGGGAAACGATCATGAAATGCTTGCAGTACTAATACCGCCTGCGGTAACTGCGGCAGCTATACTAATTATGTACATTTTATATAAACTATATTTTTGAAAATGAAAAAGATCTTAATCTTGCTGTTTGTTTTTGCTTCATGCTCAGCAGCTATCGCGCAGGACTTCATTAAATTCAGCCTTGGCGGCTATGTGGATACTTACTATTGCTGGGATAACGATAAAAACGGAAATTCACTCAGGCAATTCTCTTCAATTGCGCCATATAGAGAAGAATTCAGGCTGAACATTGCCCAGGTTTCTTTGAAATATAATGATGAAAAAGTACACGGGGCTATCACACTACAGTATGGAGATATTCCCTCAGTAAACTGGCCGGCAAGCCAGCAGTTCATCCAGGAAGCTTATGCAGGATTTCAGCCTGCTAAAAGGCTTTGGATAGATGCCGGGTATTTCCTCACACATATTGGTGCGGAGGGTGTATTGCCAAAAGGTAACTTTCTTACCTCTCTTGCATTGGCAACATTTTATGAACCGTTCTATCAAAGCGGAGTCAGGGTTTCATATGAATTTTCACCAAAATTCTACGGTGCTATTCATTTGCTGAATGGATACAATGTGTTTACAGATAATAATAAAAACAAATCAATTGGTTTGACACTTGGCTATAAACCTAAGAACAATCTGGAGATCATTTACAATAACCTGGTTGGAAATGAAATGCCTTCGGGTGTTAACGGTAAAACGCGGATATACAATAATCTTGTCGTGAAATTCTCACCATCGAAAAAGGTTGATATTCTGTTGGGCGGCGATGTTGCAATACAGGAAAAATCCGGACTCACAGATACAACTTCTTCCGCGGTAATGTATTCCGGTTTGGCGGCTGTAAAATTCAAACCTACTTCAAAGTTTTCAGTTTCTCTGAGGGGAGAAATATTTAATGATAAGGATGGATTTCTATCGGGTGTAATTACTCAGTCCGATGGAACATCATCCGGACTCAAGGCTTATGGAGTAACCCTGGGATTTGAGGTCCGCCCGGTAACAAATGCATATTTCAGGATGGAAGGCCGGTATCTTTCTTCTGATAACAATCAAAAAATATTCTTCGATAGTAAAAACGCGAGGATAGAAGCAATCACAAATATTGGCGTGGAATTTTAACTTTAAAAGCTCTAAAAATTCAGATATTATTGAACTCTGCCAGCTGATCTGCCGGCAGGGTTTAGTTATTTATAAACGGTATTATGGTAAATCCCGGTGACTTAAAAATGGCGGCTTCAGGAGAAAACTTCTTCGACCTTGTTCAAAAGGGAAGGCGGGGAAGCTTTAAGATATATATTGGGCTGGCAGCGGGTGTTGGCAAAACTTACCGCATGCTGCAGGATGCTAAACAGCTTATTATACGGGGTGTTGATGTTGTGATAGGTTATGCCGAAACGCACGGTAGGGAAGATACTGAAGCTCTGCTGCAGGGTTTGCCGGTTATCTCGCGTAAACAGATCTACTACAGGGGAAAAGAGCTCGAAGAAATGGATCTCGATGCCATTTTACTCCGAAGGCCGGAAGTGGTTGTAGTTGACGAGCTTGCTCATACCAATGCGCCGGGAAGTATTCATGCAAAAAGATACCAGGATGTTGAAGAGCTTTTAAATAATGGCATCAACGTTATCAGTGCTATGAATATCCAGCACATCGAAAGCCTGAACACGATTGTTGAAAGTATCACAAAAGTTAAGGTCTCCGAAACTGTACCAGATAAGATCATCGGACTTGCCGATGAAGTTGTTAACATCGATCTTACTGCCGATGAGCTTATACAACGCTTGAAAGAAGGTAAGATATATAAAGCGGATAAGATACAGACAGCTCTTGCGAATTTTTTCAAACGTGAACACCTGCTGCAGCTTCGTGAGCTTGCATTGCGTGAAGTTGCCAACCAGGTTGAGAAAAAGATCAATACCGAGGTTACTTCGACCGATAGGGCTAAAGATGAGATCATACTGGTGTGCCTGGGCGGCGATCCGGAAAAGAACGATAAAGTGATCCGTAGAAGCTCACGGCTTGCGGAAAGGTTTGACTTAAAGTGGTTCACGCTGTACGTAGATACTCCGGGCAACACATTCGAAAACCTGGACTTGAAACTTCAGCGGTACCTCATAAATAACTTCAAGATGGCTACCGAGCTTGGCGCCGTGAGTGAAAAGATAAGCGCTGAAGATATTGTTGACGGGATCTTAGATTTCGCTAGCGAGAAAGGTATTACCAAGATAATTTTGGGTAAGCCTTCAAAACAAGGCTACCTTAAGAAGCTCGTATCATCTACAATTGTTGATAGGCTGCTTGAAAAAGTTTCGGGCAGCGAGCGGGTTATTGATATTGAAATAATTGCGTAGCAATTACACTAGATCTGAAAAATGAAAATCAAACTTAAAACACTCTTTCTGCTGGGCTACCTGTTACTGGGCATAATTGCCGTAATGCTGGGCGCGGCCGGCGTTTATTTTATTGAAAAGCTCTCTAATACTCCTGATAAAATACTTAAGGATAACTATGGCAGCATTTTGGCGGCGCAAAATATGATAGATGAGCTTGATAACATGGATAATGCCATAATTACATTTGTGGCAGGCAATAAAGAAAAGAAGTTTGCGGATTCGCTTTTTGAAGCGTCAAAGAAGAGGTATTTTGAAAACTTATCTTTGTGCGAAGGAAATATAACAGAGCCCGGTGAGTTGGAGTTGCTTTTGAATGTTAAAACGAAGTCAACTGAATATGCTGAATCGTTTGAAAAACACCTAACCGAATTCAGTACTATTGAGCACTATGACTCAATAATAGCTCCAAAATATTCCGCTCTGAAGAAAGATTGTTACCTGCTGCTCAATCTTAACCATAAAGGTATGCTGCTTCGCAGAGATGAAACGGTCAAAATTTCCGAAAGTGCAGAAATATACATGCTTGTGATCGCAGGAATATCACTGATCATACTTGTCATCGCAGTTATCAAAGTGCCCTCGCTTGTTGCCGGCCCTATAGAACAGTTCACTACAAACGTGGAGCAGATAGCCGCAAAGAATTATTCGGCCCGTATGGAAGTGAACTCAGAAAACGAGCTGGGCAAGCTGGCTGTATCATTTAACCGCATGGCTGAAAGGCTTGAAGAGTATGAAAGAACCAATATCGAGATGCTGATCGCTGAGAAAAAACGTGCGGAAGCTATCGTGAAAAGCATGATCGATGGAATTATTGTGCTGGATGAAAATATGAATGTGATCCTGGTCAATAATACAGGCGTCGAGCTGATCGGATTGAAGGAAAAAGATATTCTTGGCAGGGATGTCCGGAATGTTTCTGAGTCAAACAGCCTGGTTAAAAATCTCACAGGGGAACTTGTGAACCCGGAGCCCGGTAAAAACAAGCTTAATTATATCAGGATCGTGTTCAGAGAGAAAGAAGAGTTCTTCCTGAAAGAAATTATTAAGGTTAACGTTAAGTCTGATCCGGGGAAGATACTTGGTTACATTATTATTCTCAAAAATGTTACCGGGTTTAAGGAGCTTGATGAGCTCAAAAGCGGGTTTGTTGCGACCGTATCTCACGAGCTCAGGACGCCGCTCTCGGCAATGAACATGAGCCTGCGCCTGCTGCAGGATGAACGTATTGGTGAAATGAATGATGAACAGCTTCGATTGACAGGTGCAATGAAGGAAGAAGTTAAGCGCCTGCTCAAGCTTGTAAATGAACTGCTCGATCTCTCAAGGATAGAATCCGGCGGGGATATGCTCAACTTCCGCGAAGTTAGGGCAGAAGAGCTGATAGATGCTGCCATTACACCAATGCTTATGCAGCTCGAGCAAAAGAATATTGAGCTTGATACCGTTATTGAAGATAATATTCCGCCGGTTAAAGCAGATGCCAACAAGATTGCATGGGTGCTTATAAATCTGCTCAATAACGCTGTGCGATATTCACCCGAGGGTGCCGGTATTCAGCTGAAGGTAAAAAGAGTTAATGATAAGTTAGTGTTCAGTGTTAAAGATCACGGTGCGGGAATTGAGCCGCAGTATCTAAGCCGCATATTTGAAAAATTCGTTCAGGTGAAAACCAAAAATGTTGAAAGCCTTAACCGCGGAGTGGGACTTGGACTCGCAATATCAAAAGAATTTGTGAATGCGCATGGCGGTGAAATATGGGTGAAGAGCGAGGTAGGGAAGGGAAGTGAATTCAGCTTCTCGCTGCCGGTAAACTAACTATTCCCGCGAAAGCGGGAATCTCAATCCGGCAATAAGATATGTTGTATCTGACATATTCATAAGCGATTAAATCCCATCGATCATCATTTCAATCTCTGCAATTTTGTAGTAATGAAATTCATCCTCAAATTCTACACTCCTTAATTCCGCGATGGGAGTTTGGTTTTCTTGTCTCTTCGGTTATAGGACTTCATCTCTTGCTATTCAAGAATCTCTTCAGCCAGCTAAGGTCATATATCAAGGTTGTCAGGTTTACCATTGAGCTGCGGGAAAGTGCAAGGTATTTTTCCTCTATTTCCTTACGGTCTGTATCATCTGCATCTATGATCAGATCTTTGAGGTAGTTTGTAAATTTAATAATATTGGCTTTGTATTCACCCATTATCTTTTCACGGGCTTCTTCCGCAGTGGGGGGGACTTCGCCGTTTGAACCGGGCTTTTTCTGGGTGTTTAGGGCAACATTACTTTGCAGTATCTTACCAAGCCCATTCAGGTATTTAGCGGTAAATTGGATATCGTGGAAAAGCTTGTCTTTTTTAGAATTTTCTGCAAGTTCTACAAGCAGCGAAAGCTCCGGAATATTCTTGAGCTTGCTGCTTGAATAATGTGAAAGCTCTTCAATGAGCTTACTGGTATTGGACGAAATTTTCATGATATGGTTTCCCTTAAAAGGAGAAATGGTGTTCTATATTATTCCGGGATATTGGCAGGTGCTTAAGTTCTTATAGCTGAGTTTCATCCCTGTTTTCATAAACATGGCGCATCATCTTTTCATATGCTTCTGACATTTCAACATTCCTTCGCTGCATGGATGTTCTCGCCGTGCTGATGGCTTTTTCAATTTCGTATGCGATATTCTCATTACTTGAAGCGTCATCCCATGAGTAAGAGGGAATCATTTTGTTATGATAACCTGCGCCGTAAAGATTTGAGGATACTCCCACCATCGTACCTGTATTAAGCATGGTATGGATCCCCATTTTAGTATGATCGCCTACAACACTTCCCAGGAAAATAGAATTTGTATTAATCTTTTCTCCATTAACCGCGAGCACAATTTTTGAATAATTGTTCTTCAGGTTGCTTGTAGTTGTTCCGGCACCGAGATTCACCCATTCGCATAAATATGAGTGGCCCAGGAATCCATAATGCTGCTTGTTTACATACCAGTGCAGTATAGAGCATGTAATTTCACCGGATACTTTACATGAACCGCCAATGCGCACCGGGCCGTAAATTTGTGAGCCCGAGCGTATTGTACAATTTTCACCAATGTAAACCGGCCCCTTGATATAGGTGAAGGGTTCAATGATAGTATTATCGTTGATGTATATTCTGCCGGCAGAGGTATCAAAAACAACATTCTTGCCGATGCTGCATTTTTTGCCAATGTGAAGTTTTTTCTTACCCTTCATTTCAATGCTAAGGTCGTAATTAAGCTGATCTTCATTGTATAGAATAAGGTCAGATGGATAATTTATGAGCCTGTAATCCTTCGCTTCGGTCATCTGCAGCCCCAGCCATTCAATATCTGCATACGAAACAAGATTGTCATCCTCCCGGTTGATAACTTCCTTATACTGCAATACCTTTTCCCCGCTAAGGTGAAAAGCAATTACTGCCTTATCCTGCAGTATCGCAGTGTTGTTTTGCTTTTTGAAAAGCTTTGTAATTACTTTAAGATCATCGGCTTTGAATACAACACGTGAGTTAAAGAATAAACAATCGCCTTCGGGCAGATCATTGATCCGCGCCTTCGAGAATTTTTCAGCGAGGTATGGAGCTATGTAATTTCTTGAGTGCAGCGTGAGGGTAGTTTTAGCCGGAAAGAAATTTGTAATTTTTTCCAGCAGTGTATCCGCGCCGCATATAAGTTTTGAAGTATGCCTGAAGTAATTTAACGGTGCAAGTCGGGATATAAAAAGATCCTCAAATATACATATGTTCATATTCAATATTGTAATTTGAGGATCATAAAGTTTTCACCGGCAGATTATTAGCCGGATAGCCTATTAGAATTTTATGAAGATGTTTCTTCTGTTTTAACTTCTGCTGTTTCAACTTCTACTGCCGGAACCTCTGCGGTAACAGTTTCTTCAACCTTCTTCTTCTTTGCGTACTTCCTGTTGAACTTCTCAACTCGGCCGGCGCTATCTACAAGTTTCTGCTTTCCTGTAAAGAAAGGATGGCACATAGAGCATATTTCCACTTTTATCTGCGGTACAGTTGAACGTGTGGTAAACAATACTCCGCGGTTTTCACCGCAATTGCAGATCACGTCACATTTCATATATTTTGGGTGCGTTCCCTTTTTCATTTTCTTGTCCTGTTCTTGGAATGTTGATATTAACAACTACAAATATACACTTTTTGAACATTTTTTGCAATAAACTAATTCGGTGCTAACATAAGAGAGATTTTAGGATACTAAAAGACCCAAATAACTGATTTAATAGCTGTTAACCATAAAAAAACCGGGCAGTGTGCCCGGTTAAAGATCAATTCGTTATAAATTACAGTTTGAAATCTACACCCAGCTCGAGTGTATTAAAATCATTGTTTCCCAATCCAACACGTACAGAACCGGCAACTGTGGGGCTAAAGAAGTACCTGAATCCGGTTTGTCCCCATATCCATGCACCGCTTTTATAGGACACATCAGTTTCATAAATGCCGTTGCGGGTAACATCGGTGTATTTATTGTTCACATAATTATACCCGGCTACCAGTCCTAAAAATGGCACAAACGTTCCATTACCGATCTGGTTAAAATTGTAATTTGCCTGAAATCCCACAGAACTGAATGAATACCTTCTTGAATCTCCGTTGTTGTAATTAAAACGGTAAGTGTAGTATCTGAATATTCCGCCCAGTCCAATTGTTCCGATTCCGGCTTGTGTAACGTTCGATTCAAAATTTACACCAAACATCGGTACTTCTCCCTTTGCCCAAAATCCAACCGAGCCGCCGAGAAGGTTATCCTTTTCCTTTAGCTGGGAGAAAGAAAATGAAGTGACAAGTATTAAGGAAAGCAGTACAAGAATTTTCGATGGTTTCATAATAACTGGATTAATTTATAGATTACTGATTTGAATATTTCTCACCAAGTAGAAACACAATTCTGCAGTAATGAGTTAACAGTATATTTTAAACCTGTTAAAGAACATAGTAAGCCCTATTTTCGAGATACATTTTGAGCAGCAATGAATAACACCATTTTTGTCCCTGTTACTGGAAATTAATTCCGAGCGGCATTGTATACACTTTGGAATGTATTCATTATCAGAGTACTGAATGTGGTTATTATATTTGATGCTGTTATTCATTTCCATTTCGAATGAATTTTCATGCCTTATGCCTAATTTCATACATTTTACCATTTGATCAAACAATTAATATAATGCTGCTTTTAACAATAGATGTGCCTGTAGCCATCTTTACATATTACAATACAAAGTCTGTGCCAAACTTATCTGCCTTCTTAGCTATGAAATTAAAGTTTTATTGGTGAGATTATGACAACACTGTCATATTTGATGAGCAAAGGTTAAGGCTGAATGCTTGAATAATAATAAATAACCGCGAAAGAAAATACCAACTGAGTTATTTTTCTTCCGGGAGAAACAGTACGGCTAAAACTGCTTTTCAGCCCTTAAACATCTTAACAATAAACGCAATGACAACCACTACAGCTATCACAATTACTATGCCAACCCAAATGCCGGCCTTAAAAACATCACCGATAAACTCACAGCCGGGTAATGTCAGTAGTGCAATAAAAACTGCCGGTAAATAAAAAAGTCTGCCCGCTTTTAATATGTTCATTTTGATGTTACCTTTCTTTTATGCCTGGATTCTGCTTCTTCTATGGAATGTGATACTTTAATATCGTAGTCTTTTTCGAATAGCTGAGAAAGTTTTTGATAGTGTTTTTTTAGTATTAAGAGATCACGTTCACTGATATCTTCAATATCAACCAGCTTGTTGCTTGCGCCGCTTATTGATGCGATAATTTCATTTAGCTTAAGCTGGATCGAAAGGGAGTCTTTGTTCTGTGCGCGCTGAATCAGGAACACCATTAAGAAAGTAACAATAGTGGTGCAGGTGTTTATGACCAGCTGCCAAACTTCTGAAAATCCGAAAAACTTTCCGCTGGCTGCCCAGATTACAATGATGGAAAAGGCTATAACAAACGCGGTAGTTGTGCCTGAGAACCGGCTTAATTTCAGAGCAAACTTTTCAAAAAAAATTTCATTTGAGCTCTTACTCTTTCTAGCCATTTACAATTTCGCCCCCGTTTGGATGCAAAATTTGTCCTGTCATGTACGAGGAATCTTCGGACGCCAGGAAAACGTAACATGGGGCAGTCTCAAAAGGCTGCCCCGCCCTGCCCAAGGGGACATCTGTTCCGAAAGTTGCGACGTCTTTAGGAGGAAATGTAGCTGCTATAAGAGGTGTCCATATTGGGCCCGGTGCTACGCCGTTTACACGTATACCTTTTTTTGCCAGTCCTGCTGAAAGCGACCTTGTAAATGATACTATAGCACCTTTGGTCGCGGAATAATCTATCAAGTGGCCGCTGCCCCTGTATGCCGTAACAGATGTGGTATTTATTATTGATGAGTTCCTTTTCAAATACTTCATAGCGGCTTTCACCATATAGAATTGGGAAAACAGGTTAGTCTTAAAAGTTTTTTCAAGCTGAGCGGAAGTTATCTCTGTGATCTCTTCACGGGGATATTGAACTGCCGCATTATTTACTATTATGTTAAGCGAACCGAATTTTTTTACTGTGCGCTCTATTACCTGCCTGCAGAATGATTCACGTCCTATATCTCCTGAAATTAACAGGCATTGCCTGTTTTCAGCTTCAACAAATGAACGGGTAAGTTTCGCATCTTTGTGCTCATTCAAATATACAATTGCAACATTACAACCTTCTCGTGCAAAAAGCACCGCAACTGCGCGGCCTATGCCGCTATCACCGCCGGTTATGATTGCAGTTTTGCCATCAAGTTTTCCGGATGCTTTATAAGTATCGGAAATGAATACCGGCTTGGGAGACATGCCGGCTTCTATTCCCGGCTGTGATCTCAGTTTGAATGGTTTCCTGACTCTCTTTTTCTGTGAACCTTTTTGCATTCTAAGCTTTTTTTATCCTTTTTGGTTTGCTGATGACCTTTTCATTCTGTTTAAAATGAAAGTATGCATCAATACACCTAACTTGTTTCAGCAGCTTCCCGATAGCTTTATTACCGGTTTTCCTGAAAGTGCTGAGGTGTTCACCTGGAACGCCGGTATTACAGAATGAAATGTTAAGCTTATCAAAATCATAATTTTTATAAGTCTCAATGTAGCTATCCAGTACTTTGGATGCCGAAACAGCCTTAAAGTTCTCGAGGTGAAAATAGATGTAGATGTTGTTGTTCTCGCCTTCAATGAACAACTGATTTCCTAAAGTTTCCATGCTGCCTCCCCCACTAATTATTAGATGAATTTTAAATCCCTTCGATCAAAACCTTTTTAAACTCTTTCCTGGCCCGGTGGAGCCTGCTTTTTACGGTTCCCAGAGGCCAGTTAAGCTGCTGTGAAATTTCTATCAAAGAAAACTGCTTAAGATGGAAAAGTATTATTACCTGGCGGTATTCATCTTTCACCTTTTCCATAAGCCTGGTAAGCTCATAATGCCTCAGGGTAGGATCCGGGTCATCAAAAATTGGTTCAGTGGTCAGCGAATCAAGGCTGTACTGCGGGTGAGCCATTTTTTTTCTGCTGAAATTTATGAACAAATTTTTCATGATCCTGTATATCCATGCTTTGGAGTTTGTGCCTGTTTCAAAAGAATCAATAAACTTGAATGCTCTTATATACGTATCCTGAACCAGGTCTTCAGCATCAAAATCATTTTGTGTCATCTTCCTCGCGATTTTGATGAAATAGTCATAATGAATATATGCTTCTGTTAAAAATACATCTCTCTTTTCCATTCTTAGCCTTTTTAAAATTAGTAATGTACTTATGGTTTCTTAGATCGCAAGATCTGTATTATTGCCACTACAATGGCTGCGATCAGCAGTATGTGTATAAAGCCACCAAGCGGAGTTGTAGCGATTATTCCCAAGATCCACAAAAGGACCAGTACTGCGAAAATTATCCAGATCAATTTTTTACCCTGAAAATTAGTGACTGGTATTCAGCAATAATTGTATCAATTTTTCCTGAAGGCCATAACTTGATATCGAAATCTAAAGAACAAACATGCATATCATCCAAATCATCAATACTCCTATACTGAGCCACTTATAGATCCTTTCATTGTAATCATCAATGTCAAAATCTTCGTAACCGATTTCAGAATAGTCTGATCTTTCGTTAATTTTATCCATGGTCTTTAGCGTTTTATCTTTAGCCCGAAGGTTCTTACACCTGCCCTTAGGGCGGAAATGAGGTTTGTTACGTTGTTGTATGCCGCGCTGGTTCTATCTTCAACCATTGAGATCGTATTTACTAGGTTTTTGCCTTTATCAAAAAGCTCGTTAGCAAGGTTTTCTCCCTTATGAACAGTTCGTTTTGAAACTGATGTGATCCCGCTGATGTCTTCTGCTATATCAGAGATCTTTGCCAATACAGGCGGTATGTCTTCTGCAACGGAAGAGATCTTTAATAGTACAGGTGTAACTTCTTTGTAAACCGATGTAACGCCTTCTTCGATCTTATCTATCTTTGCTGATATACCTTTAAACCAAATAAAAGCATAGACAAAAAATACTATAAGCAGAATGTTAAGTACTGCTGCCGAGATCATGTTTATCAAACTTATAGTTTCCATTTTATCTATGCCCTTATCGTTATATGAATTTCTTTAATTTGTTAAGCCCTTGATTTGCTATTCTGATGCTGGTTACTGTGCTGATTTTGAGTCTGTTTGGACCTTTCTTCTTTGAATGAATCAACACCGGCCTTAACTGCGTCTTTTACTTTATGGCCTTCTTCGTCAAGTTTTTCTTTACCCTGGGTAAAGATGTTACTGATGTTTTCCTGGATCATTCCGGCTTTTTCTTTGGCATCGTCAATAAATTCTCCTGCCCTTTTTCTGCCTTCGCTCAGCATTTCGCCCGCACGGTCTTTTGCAGTACCAATGTATTCGCCGGTTTCTGTAAGAAGCTCCTGGCTCTTTTTGCGAATATCTCCTCTGAGCTCAACACCGCTTTTAGGGGCGTATAACAGTGCTAATAATCCGCCTGCTACACCGCCTGCAAGCATTCCAAGCATAAAACCTTTTACTGATTTGTTATCTTCCATGATTTGTATTCTCCGTTCTAAATTAAATATTATTGTGATTTGAAATTGTTTTTGCCCTGTTTGTTAATTTTTACATCAAACCTGAGTTTAAAGCCTGTCGATTCATTAAAAGCCTCGTCCAGGTATAACAGACCGTATATAGGGTATGTTGTTACATTGTTATCATATTTACCTTTAAGATAAAAAGCATAGACACTGTTGAAAACGAGCGGCGCGCTGAATGAATTTGTATTATCCATTGTAAAGTCGTTTTCAGAAAGTGTGGTATCTGAATCAGGTATTACTTTCATGGTGTCAAATTCAGCCTGGCTGGATATTAATGACACAAGTTTGAACCTTGTCTTATAGCCCGGTACCATATTTGGTATATCTGATAGCTCGCCTGATCTGAAATAGTAAGATGAATCTCCCGCAAAAAGTGAATCTATCAGGTTGGCGTCTTTCATGCTGCTTGAGTCCTGAACTACTGTTCCTGCGAAGAAGTTGATGCCGCTCATTGACTGCTCAAACGGTATTGTTCTTTCTGAGATAAGAAGGTTGTTATAGTTTACTGCGTTTGTATCTGTCGAGCCCGGGGTTATTGGGTCTTCTGCGTCATCGCAGCCTAAGTAAACTGTCGAGGCAATAGCAAGGATGAAAAAGTATTTGATGAAGTTGTTCATTTAATTTTGTTTGGTTTTTAAAGTGCTGCAGGAACTTGTAGTCCCTGCAGCAGTTAGTTATTTGTAATGCTGAATAATTCGTATTAATTTATCTGATTGTAAATTCGAGTCCGGCGTTGACAGTCATAAATCCGATTGAGCCGGTTCTTGTGAATATGTTATGGTACTTCGTTTTAGCCAGAATGCTTATAGACGGTGTAAGGAAGAGGCTCGCGCCGATACCACCGTTTATACCGGCATTTGTTGTAGAAACCTGGTCAACAGTCTGTGTATTATCTTCAGGATTTATATAACTATTCTGCTTGAAATAGTATGCGCCTGCTCCGCCTTCAAAATAAACCTGTGATTTCAGCTTGGGATGTGTGAAATAATACCTGGGACCAGCCGAAAATTCCATGTACTGACCAATTGGCGCGCCGCTTTTTTTAGACGAAAGAAACATGTATGTAAACTTTCCATAAAGCGCTACTTCTTTATTGATCTTCAATCCGAGATCAAGGCCGGCAATTCCACCCGGTTTGAAATCATTTCTGAATTCTTTTGAAGTCGGGAATATCGCACCGCCTGTAGGAGCTATTGAAAACTCCGGAAACGATTGCTTCTTTACGTTTGATTTGCTGATTGGTTTCGTTGTTTGCACCTGTGAAAACGTGGTGAATGCAAAAATTAATGTTAATACAAAAACTAATGATGAATTTTTAACTGTACGCATATTTTCTCCTATATGTTTTATTAAAATGTTTCTTATACTTAATCAAATTATGTCAGAGTGCTAACACCTTCCGGGTAATATCATCAACTGTATCTACAAGATCTGTTATCAGGAATGGTTTATCTATAAACTGGCTTATTCCTACTTTTGAAGCTTTATCTTTCAATTCTTTATCTCTGCCGTATGCAGAGATCATTATTGCCTTTACATCAGGATCAATCTCTTTTGCAATTTGAAAAATATCAAGTCCGGTTATTCCCTGCAGGAACTGAAGATTGTAATCGAGTATCAGCAGCTGGTATTTTTTTTCGCTATGCTTTATTTTGTTTATTGCATCAAGCGCGTTTAGTGCTGATTCTACATTGTAACCTTCAGATTCAAGTACTTCACATAGTGTCTCGTTCATGTATTTGTCATCTTCAATCACAAGTATTAATATATTCAGGTTTGGCATTTCAGGTCCTCTTACATCTTTAAGTTGGGTGTCAAAAAACTGCATTTTAGTTAAGCTTTAATTTTTCGATTTAGCGGATACTGTTTTATCCTTCTTTTTTGAATCCTTTAGTTCCAGGCTTGCAATATCTACCAGTAATCTTAAGTATCCGATATCTTCTGTTCTAATTGTTTGTTCTAACATTACATCCTCCATTTAAAAGTTTGATTGTTTTTAGTATCTTGCAACGATTATCAAAATAACAATTACCGTGCCAAATCTTTTTTGCTGTTTTCTTTGTTTTTAGGGTAATACCCCAAAACATTTCTGACAGATTTGTCGCAATCATGAAGAAAATCGCAATATTGGAAAATCATAAAAAACAAAAGTTTAAGTCATTAGTAGAAAAACTGCCGCTTGAAAAGTTCATTCCGGCGGCTTTTTTGGTCTTTCTGCTTTGTTTTATCATCTTGAGCCTTATTACCTATAATAGTATAGAGGTCTATAAAAAATCTGGTGATATGGTTGATCACACTAATGATGTACTTCAAAGGACCGACCAAATAAATTTTGTATTATCAAATATTCAGCTTCAAAGAAGAGGTTATGTTGTAAGAGAAAATGTGAACTATCTTGAAGATTACCGGAATTCCAAAGCTTCACTTAATGTGATGCTTCGGAAACTGGAATCAATTACATTTGATAATGATATTCAGCAGCAGAACATTGACGAGCTTGAAAAAAATGCCGTAAACAGCATAGCGCTGCTTGATTCTTCGCTTGTACTTTTCGAGCTGACAAAAAAAGTTGATAGTATCCAAACAGGGCTTGCGCTGCAATCGCAAGACTACATGGATAAGTGTTACAGAGCCGCAAACCTTATAAAGCAGGAAGAGTTCAAACTGCTGGATGAGAGACAGAATAAATCTCAAAGGAGCCTGCAAAATACGCAGCTCTTTATAGTGTTGACAAGCGCTTTTGCGTTCGGGCTGCTCGCGCTCGCACTTTTTGTTTCAAAGAAGCTTATTAAAAATAAAAATGATGCCGAAACACTGCTGAAACAGTCTTACGATGAGCTTGAAGATAAGGTTGATGAAAGAACTTCTGAGCTGAAGGAGGCGAACGAAAATCTTGTTGCTGAAATTGAGAGCAGGGTACGAATAGAAAACTCTCTCCGTGAAAGTGAAAGCCGTTTCAGAGAAATGGCGGATTTTGCCCCTGTGCTGATCTGGATGAGCGGCAGGAACAAAAGATTTACTTACGTAAATAAAGTTTGGTGTGATACAACAGGCAGAAGTGAGGCAGAAACAATTGGCAACGGCTGGATTGATGATATCCATCCGGATGACCTGGAAAATTGCCTGCATACGTACGCAGTTTCATTTGATGAAAGAGTGAGTTTTGAGCTCGAGTTCCGTATCCGTTCTGCCGAAGGCGGGTACCGCTGGTTCCTGAATAAAGGAATTCCAAGGTTTACCGGCGATGAGTTTGAAGGCTTCATAGGCATTTGCGCGGATATTCATCTGAAGAAAAGAAATGAGAGATATCTTAAAATTCAGTATGCTGTCTCGAGGACATTGGCGGAATCAACCAACACAGAATCAGCGCTCAGGAATGTGCTTCAAAACATATGCGAAGGCGTAAATTGGAAGTTTGGTATTGCATGGATTGTAAAAGATAAAAAGCTTGTTCAGGAAGCCTTTTGGGGGCATAACAAGTTTGACGTTAATGACTACCTCGAACAGTATGACCAGTCTTTTGAACTTGAATCCGGCAAAGGGATTCCGGGAATAGTGCTGAAAGAAAAAAAATCTGTATGGATAGAAAATATTGCAGATGATGACAGGATAGTTCGTAAAAAGGGTTTACTCAAATTAGGATGGAACTCAGCTTTTGCGATCCCCATCAGCGATAGTGGAAGGATTATGGCAGTCATCGAATGTTTCAATAAAGATCCATTGACAGCAAAAGAGGACCTTCTGGAGATACTGGAATCAGTTGGCAGGCAGGTAGGAAACTTCCTCGAACGCAAAAAGGCTGAAGAAAATCTGAAGATAGCCTATGATGATCTGGAAACAAGGGTTAACGAAAGAACCATAGAGCTTGCAAATACCCTTAACAGGCTGCTTGATGAAATGGCAACCAAAGAAAAAGTACAAAACAGACTTAAGCTATTTGGTCATGCACTGAGGGGTATAAGAGAGAGCGTGTATATAACTGATCTCCAAAACCGCGTGATCTTTGTAAACCCTGCATTTGAAGTTTGTTACGGGTTCCTGGAAAGTGAAGTACTCGGGCAGCTTGTACCTGTTCTGTATTCAGAAACTGTATCTGAGGAAAAAAGAAAAGAAATACTTTCAGCTGCACTGAAGACCGGCTGGAAAGGCGATTTTACCAATCAAAGAAAAGACGGAACTGAGTTTTGTGCTTATCTTTCTGCTTCTGTTATCAGGAATGAAGATGGTAAAGTTGATTCCATTGTGGGCATTGTACGCGATATTACCGAAGAAAAAGATACCCAGGATCTGCTTGATAAACGCAATTCGCTACTAAGACTGTTAAACGATGTTGCGCTTGGTACCAATAAGCTGGTGAGCCTTGACGATTGCCTGCAGTTTGTAATAGATAAAATATGCGAATATACCGGATGGAGCATCGGACATTATATCAGCTTCGAAAACGATTCCTTAGCAGATTCAGGTATATGGAACACAACGCTCTTGCCCGAATATGATCTGTTTCGTGCAGTCTCCGGTGAGCCCGCTGCAAGTGAGAATATACCTTTATATAGCAGCATCATTAGATCAAATGAACCCGCATGGGAGGCTATTGAAGATGCTGCAGTTCAAAAAAACAACAGCAAGTTATCTGTAAGTATGCAAGTTGGACTCAAAACGATCATAGTGCTTCCTGTTATAAGTGCAGGCAAACTTATTGGGCTGCTTGAGTTTCTCCACGTGGAAAAAATTGAATATGATGCCGAAACAATAAACGGACTGAGGAATATTACTTCCGAATTAGGCGGCTTTGCCGAGCGTATCGGCTATATTGAAATGATAAGTGAAAGAGAAAAACATTTTAAAGCAATTGCCGATACTGCAAATGATGTAATATTAACGGTCAACAGCAGCGGTGAAATAGTATATTCTAACAACAGGCTGATAGATGTGTTCGGATTTAAGCCTGAAGAGATCAACCATAAGCCTGTATCAGTACTTATGCCTGAAGAATTCCGTAATCAGCATAGTAAGGCTTTCAATAATGTAGTTGAAACCGGTAAAGCCAATCTTATCGGAAAGACTATTGAACTTACCGGGAAGCACCAAAACGGTGAAGAGTTTCCTATTGAGCTTTCTCTTGCGAAATGGGAAATGAACGGTGAACCTTTTTTTACCGGAATGATCAGGGATATTTCACGAAGAAAGCAGATCGAAACGGAGCTTATAGAAAGCCGAAACTCATTGCTGGAAGCTCAAAGTATTGCAAGGATGGGTAACTGGGAGTGGGATGTGAGATCAAATGATATTAAATGGTCGGATGAAATGTACAGAATTTACGAAATGCAGCCAGCTGAATTTGATCATACGTTCCAGGGATTTGTATCACGGCTGCATGAAGATAGCAGGGAAGAAGTCAGGCGAAATATTGAGCGCACACTTAATGAGAAGGTACCATTCGAGTTTTACGAAAGGATCGTTACTCCGGCAGGTAAGGTTAAGATCCTGCGCTCTCAGGGAGGCGTAAAAACTGATGCAAACAAAGAGGTTGTTAAACTAGTAGGTACCTGCCTTGATGTTACCGAAATAAGAGAAGCAGAGGAAAGGATCCGCGAAAACGAAGAATGGCTCAGGCTCATTATGAGCAGTATAAGAGATTATGCTATCATTACAATGGATAAAGATGGTTTTATACAAAGCTGGAGCAAAGGAGCTGAGCAGATAAAAGGATATAAAGAAGAGGAGATTCTGGGCAAACACATTTCAATATTTTATACCAAAGGTGATGTTGTAGATGATGAGCCTTCAATCAATATGGGTAAGGCTGTTCAGTTTGGAAGTTATGAAAAAGAAGGCTGGCGAGTGAAGAAAGATGGTACTCTGTTCCTTGCGGATATTATCTTTACACCGTTGTATGATGAAAAAGAGGCGCTGACCGGGTTTGTTAAAGTAACACGCGATGTAACTGAAAAAAAACGCAATGAAGAGGCTATCGTAGCCAGTGAAAAGCAGCTCAGGGAAGCCCAGAGAATGGCAAAACTTGGCAGCTGGGAATGGGATGCGAAAAATGACAAGGTAAGATGGTCGGAGGAGATGTATAATCTGTTTGATGTCGAACCAGGCACTGAAATAACCAACGAACTATATTTAAACCTGCTTGATGAAGAAAACAGGGAAAAAAGGAAGCAGGCAATCGAAACCGCTTCTGAATCAGGGAAGCCTTTCAATTACTTACTCAATTACCGGACACGCACAGGAAATATGAAAATACTAAGCTCCCAGGGAGAAATTGAACTTGATGCTGAAGGTAATATCTCGCGTATGGTAGGTACAGTAATGGATGTAACGGTTCTGAAGGAAGCTGAAGTCAAAATAGTTGAAAGCGAAA
The DNA here is from genome assembly GCA_014879675.1 of Ignavibacteria bacterium. Taxonomy (GTDB): domain Bacteria; phylum Bacteroidota; class Ignavibacteria; order Tepidaquicellales; family OLB5; genus OLB5. Next base: position 16,240 of record JACSRQ010000160.1, on the reverse strand, counting down.
AGCTGCTGCGTACTGCTCAGCAGATCGCGAAACTGGGAACGTGGAAACGCGATATCAAAACCGATACTGTTGAGTGGTCCGAAGAGATGTATAATATATTCGAAGTTCCGAATGATGGAAAAAAGATTGATGGCAGCTTCTTCATGAATTTTGTACTGGATGATGATGCCCGGATGCTAAATGAACTTGCCAAAAAAGCTCTCGAGGAAAAGAAACCTTATGGGTATGAGTACAGGATCACTACTGAATCGGGTAAAATAAAATTTCTAAAAGCTCACGGGGAATTTTTCCTTGATCTAAACGGCAATGTCGAAACTGAACTGGGTACTATATTCGATATATCTGATATCAAACTGGCGCAGGAAAAGATAGAACGAAGTGAAAAGCAGCTTAAGGAAGCTCAAAGTATTGCCAAAATAGGAAGTTGGGAGGCAAATTACAAAACAGGCTCAATATCATGGTCTGATGAGATCTACAGGCTCCATGAAATTTATCCGGGTGAAGCGCCGCTTGAGTACGATCACCTGATCGAGTTCGTACATCCTGAGGATCGACCTAAAATGCAGAGTATTATTGAAAAGTTAAAGAAAGATCCTGAAAATTTAGAAATGGATTACAGGCTTGTTACCCGTGAGGGCAGGATGAAGTATGTTACACTTGATGTAAGAATAGATTTTGACGACAGGAAAAGACCATGGCGCATGTTCGGTAGCATACAGGATATTACAGATATTAAGCTTGTTGAAGATGAGTTGAGAAAAACAAATGCCAGACTTTTGGAAGCGCAGAAAGAGCTTATACATAACGAAAAACTTGCCGCTTTAGGCAGGTTCTCTTCGGGTATTGCGCACGAAATCAGGAACCCGCTGGCAAATATCAGCGCACTCGCACAGCTTCTTTCTAAATCAAAGATTGAAGATGAGAAAATGAAGAAGCATCTTAAATATATACTTGTTAACAGCGATATTGCGAATAAGATAATTAAGGACCTTCTCAACTTTGCAGCTCCTGAAGACCTGGTTTATTCAGCCTTTAACACATACGACGTTCTGGATAATATCACGAACAGTATTGAAGCAAGGTGTGAGGAAAGCAGAATTTTGTTGACAAAAAAAATTGAGAATAGCTTGCCTGACATTAGGGCAGATAAAATGAAACTCGAAAATGCGCTCATGAATTTTCTTTCCAATGCTGTTGATGCAATGCCTGAAGGCGGCAATCTGAACGTTAACGCTAAAATGAGTAAGTTGAAGGAAGAACTAGTTATTGATATTATCGATACGGGGCAGGGAATCCCTCCTGAAAACCTTGACAAAATATTCGAACCATTCTTCACCACCAAGGAAACTGGTACAGGGCTTGGTCTGGGGCTTGCTTACCAGACAATAAAATCGCATCATGGTATTTTAAATATTGAAAGCGAGCCGGGGAAAGGTACACATGTTCAAATCAGGCTCCCTATAAACAAAGGAGTATTGTAATATGGAAAAAATTCTGATAATTGATGATAATGAATCTGTGCGTTATACCCTTGAAAGCGTGCTGGAAGAAGCCGGTTTCATAACTTCATCTGTGGAAGATGGTTTTAAGGCAATAGAGGAAGTTAAGTCAAAATCATATGACCTCATTATTTGCGATATGAAACTGCCAAAGATGGATGGTATGCAAATAATGGAAGAGATCATGAAGATCTCACCCGAGACGCCGCTTATCTTTCTTACCGCATTTGGTGATATTAAAAATGCCGTTGAAGCGATGAGAAAGGGAGCATTTGATTATATTACCAAGCCATTCGATAATGAAGACATGGTCATAACCATACGGAAAGCCCTTGAGCTTAAATACCTCCACCAGGAACTGCAAATCCTGCGGAAAAAGTCTGATGAATCATACAAAGGAAGCGGAATTATCGGTTCGAGTCCGCAAATGAAGGAGATTTTTGACCAGGTAAAAATTGTTGCGCCAACAAACCTAACCGTGCTGATTCAGGGAGAAAGCGGTACAGGCAAGGAAGTTATTGCAAATATGATACACCGCTCTAGTGAGCGCGCTCAAAAACCTTTTGTGGCTGTTGATTGTGGCGCAATTCCTGAATCTTTAATTGAAAGTGAGCTCTTCGGACATGAAAAAGGTGCTTTTACAGATGCAAAGATGCAGAGAGAAGGAAAGTTTGAACAGGCTAACGGTGGTACCATATTTCTGGATGAGATCACAAATCTAACGGATCCGAATCAGATCAAACTTTTAAGAGCTATTCAGGAAAGAAAAATAACAAGGATAGGCGGCAAAAAACCCCTTACACTGGATGTGCGTATTTTAACTGCCACCAATGTTAGGCTTGCTGATGCAGTTAACAGCGGCAAGTTCAGGGCAGACCTATACTACAGGCTGAATGAATTTCACCTTGATCTTCCTGCTTTGAGAGAACGTACCGGCGACCTTCCTTCACTGGTCAATCATTTTGTTACTGATGCCAACCAGGAACTTAACAAAAATGTCGAAACTATTTCCGATGAGGTTATGGAGAAAATATCCAAACACCACTGGCCGGGAAATGTGAGGGAATTGCGAAACACCATCAGGCGCGCCGTATTGCTTACACAGGGCAGCGTTATGGAAAGGATCAGCATTACCGATGAAGTAGGAAATGCCTACCGCAAAAATGAACCGGAAGACACTGGTGATGACCAGAGCCTGGAAAACGTAACAAAAAAAGCTGAAAAAGATGCTATCCTGAAAGCTATTGAAGAAGCTGAAGGAAACAAATCCAAAGCGGCCAAACTTCTCAATATGAATGAACGAACCTTCTACAGGAAACTGAAAAACCTCGGAATAAATTGATCCTTTTTTGGAGCGGTAGAAGATAGCTTTTATAAAATCCGATATAAAAGAACTATTTGGTTGGCACAATAATTGTAATACACTTCATTTAAAATTAAATGGAGGACTTACAAATGAAGAACAAATTTGTTTTCGTGATGCTGCTGGCAGCAGCAATGGGATTTATTTCCTGCTCCAAACAAGACCGCAGGGAAGTGAAACAAACTATTGATTCTGCTTCAACTACTTTAGGCCGCGATGTTGATACTCTTATTAATACAGATCTAAACAAAGATTCCGTTTTTAATAGTACAGCATTTGAACCAAATGACCCGACTAAGTTGAAAGTTAAGGTGTTCCGGTCAGTGCTTAATGACATATTTGACAATTATATTGATATAAAAGATGAGCTTGAAAATGATGATACTGCAGATGTGGTAAAGCAATCCGAAGAAATGAAAAAGATATTAATGAGTGCGGCTACTTCTGCTGCTCAATATGAAAAAAGTACAGAGTGGAAGAACTGGCTCACAACATTCGAAAAAATAAATGCTGATCTGGCCGGAGCTAAAGATCTCATTACTCAGCGAAAGATCTTTTCTGAAATGAGTGTTTCAATCGAAAACATGATCACAAAATTCGGCGTAAAAGGAAAAGATATATATAAGCTATCCTGCAGCAGACTTAAAGATAGAAGCTTCTGGTTCACTGATAGCAAAGACCTGGATAATCCCTACTACGGAAAGGATAAAACAAATGAGAAGAACGAAAAATGTGTACAGGTAGTTAAAGGCTGGAAATTTGATTGAGTTTTAAAACGACTTTTTTTGGTACATAAAAGCAGGCAATTTGCCTGCTTTTTTTATGACAAATTTGTCTGAATTAATGAAGATTACCGGTCAAATATTTGAATTTTAGGCAAAACTCGTCACAAATTTTTTGGCACAGTAATTGTTGTTTATCTACACATAACACAATTCAAACAACACTTTCAATAAAACAGAGGAGAGTATTACAATGGCTAACACACAGAACCCCGGAAAAAACCCGGGGAACAATCAGGGTAATGATCGTTCACAGGAAGTTGATCTTCCGGTTCCAGAAAAGAAAAATGATGATATCACCACAGGCAATCAGCCGGTAAAGCCTGAGAAATCTCCCGAAACCGGTGATGGCGAATCAATTGAGTATGATGAAGAAGAACAGATAAAAAAAGAAAATACTCAGCGCACGGGATTTGATCCGGAAAAAGGCAGCAAAAATGATGATCAGAAGCGCGGCAATGAATCCGATAGGCTGGAAAGGGATACTACCGATCCGAAAACAAAGGATGCCGAATGGGCAAAAGACAAGCTGAACGAAGGATTTAATGATGATGAAACTGCCGATGATGATAAAAACAAAGAAGGCAACTTGCAGAATACACGGGCAGGCAAACTTGATGAAGGTAAAGAAAAAGAGCGAGCAACTCAGGGCAGCAGCCGAAATGAATATGATCAGACAAACGATAAAAGGAAAGATTCAATCCTGGATAAACCAAAAACTGAAACATATGGTACGGGCAAAGATAAAACCGGCCAGAACATAAGACAGGATAATTATACGCATACGGCGGAAGAAGAAAAGCGCGATAGCAATAACAGGATGAACAAAGAAAAACAGCAGCGCGTCTAAACAAACATCTGATTATCAAATTCAAACTTAAACTATTAACTAAAAATATAAGGAATAAAAAAAATGCCTAAGATGAAAACATTAGAAGATTTTTTAATGGATGAATTAAAAGATCTCTACAGCGCAGAAAAACAGCTCACCAAAGCTTTACCCAAAATGGCGAAGGCAGCTAATTCAGACGAATTACGCATGGCATTTGAGGATCATCTGAAAGAAACTGAAGGACAGATCGAAAGGCTTGATAAGATCTCGAAGATCACAGGCAAAGCATTAACAGGAAAAAAATGCAAAGCCATGGAAGGTTTAGTTGAAGAAGGCAAGGAAGTACTTGAAGAAGACTGCACACCTGAAGTAAGGGATGTTGCGCTCATCGCTGCGGCTCAGAGGGTTGAGCATTATGAAATAGCAGCTTACGGATGTGCTAAAACATACGCTAGACTTTGCGGCTATGATGATGTAATGGAACTGCTTGAAGAAACATTGGAAGAAGAAAGCGCCGCTAACGAAAAATTAACCGGCCTGGCTGAAGAGATCAATGCAGAAGCATTAGAGCCTGCTGAAGAAGAGACAGAAAAATAAGTTTCAAAGACCAATCTATTTTACCCCAAAAGGGCCTGCTGCCCGGGTCAATATGGCGGCAGGCCTCTCTTCTTAACAGGGAATTGACAAGAGATGTTAATACAGGACATGAAATAAGTTTTAATCAGAAAATAAAATGGCGGAAAGTAAAAGTATCTCAAAGAGTTCTGGCAGCAAAAGCTCCGGTTCATCAACAAAAGCGAAAAATCTAAAAAAAGCTGCAAAAAAGAGTATGACTGAGCTTTCCGGGAAAAGGAAAAGACAATATAAACATGTTCTGGATTCCGAAAAAAAGGAAGGCCGTCCGGTTAAAGCCGCTAAAAAAATAGCTATGGCCACAGTTAACAAAACACGAAAAGAAAAGGGTGAAACTAAAAAGAGCAAAAGATCTTGAGCCTATTGGAAGTTGCGGGAGCCAGCGCCGCGCTATATATACTGATCATGATATGCCTAAGACTTCTGGGAAAAAAAGGGTTGGGCGAAATTTCAATACCGGACTTGGTTTTGATAATCTTAATAGGCGAAGCTCTGGGTTCATTAATACCCCAGGAAAATGCATTTATATCGGCGATCGTATGTATAGTAACTCTCGGGATAATAAATTTTGCGCTTGAAAGAGCTGTGTTCTATTCCAAATCGGTTAGGAAAGCAGTAGATGGCGAACCGGTATTGTTAGTGAAAGATGGTCGGGTACTTAAAGCAAACATGGAAAAAGAAAAAGTTACAATGGGAAATCTGAAAGAGGCATTACGCAGCAACGGTTTAACTAAAATTGAAGAAGTAAAAATAGCAGTATTGGAAACTGATGGTGAGATCAGCATTATAGAAAATAGCAAGAAGTAAAAATTTATAGAATTGTCATAAACAAAGGAGGTTTAGAAAATGAAAAATCTGGTAGTGTATCTGCTTACAATGATCTACGTTTTTGCGGCCATAGTTGTGCTGGCAGGTTCTTAAATTTTAAAATAAGGAGAAAACACATGTATAAATTAATGAAGACGGTTACTGAAATAACTGATACACTCAGAGAAGAAGGTTACATCCACGATTACAGCATTAAGAATGATAGCATTTGCTGCGAAGATTCCGGTGAAGATTCTTATTTCAAGCCGGAAGAACTTATAATTGAAAAAACTGAACGGTACGAAGGTGATTCCGACCCTTCTGATAATGCCATAGTATATGCAATTACATCAATCGACGGTAAAAAGGGTGTCCTTGTTGATTCCTATGGAGCATATTCAGATCCCAAGCTTGCAAAAGTGATTGGCAGCATACCACTGAGAGAGCAGCATAATCTCCAGGTATGATCAAAATCCCTAACTATTGAAACCAAAAGAAAGGGTTAAAGATGAACTCAAATTCAGCAAATATCAGAAAGACACTCTTCCCATTAAGCGAATCATATGACCACGCCTGGATCAGGCAGAATTCACTTGGCGAAAATGTATTATACAACCTGGAAAGCCTTACCGAAGTAATGGAATTCAGGGAGGGTATGCGTGTTCTGGATCTTGGCTGCGGAACAGGTGTAAGCGCCATATTTTTAGCCAAAGAATTTGGTGTAGAAGTTTGGGCAATTGACCAGTATATTCAGCCATCGGAGAACTTCCGGCGGATCAAGGAAATGAACTGTGAGCACAGTGTTTTTCCATTAAAGCTCAACGCTAAAGAGCTGCCTTTCCCGCCATGTTTTTTCGATGCTATCGTTGCCGTAGATTCATATATGTATTTCGGCACAGATGAAAGATTCACTCCGTACATTTCCCAGTTCCTTAAACCGGGAGGAATAATAGGCATTGTCGATATTTGTTTTAATAAAGAGATTAATTATCTTTTTGAACTCCCGGAGTTCCTGAGGCACAATTACCAGGATAAGTGGTACTTCGTGCATTCTTTGGAATGGTGGGTTAAAATGTGGAATAAAACCGGGCATTTGAAAATAATGAACTCCGAGATTACTCCCCAAAATGACTTTATTAAAGCAGAATACATCCGTGACTTTTCGCAAAAAAAGAAAATGGATGCTATTGCGGAAGCACTCCAGAAAGACTCGGACGGTCTCATCAATATTTTCAGAATGATTGCACAGCGCTCTGAAAAAGCAATTGAGCTGGGTAATTACAGCAATGAAAATTGATTCTAAAACTAAGAGGTAAAACATGGAATTCATAGTAGTCGCAGCATTAATAGGGCTTGCAGCATGGGGCGGTTATGCTTACTGGATCTGGATTACCGCACGAAGATACGGTAAAAAAGGCGATGGCAAGCATTAATTTATAAACTAAAAAGAGGGAATCTATTGTGGAAAAAATGGTCGGTATTTATCAGGAAAATATGCTGTTTAAACGTTACGAAGGAAATCCTGTGCTTATGCCATCAATGTGGCCATACAGGGTAAATGCAGTATTTAATGCAGCTGCTACAGTTTATGACGGCAAGATATTATTGCTCGCCAGGGTTGAAGATATGAGAGGTTTCTCGCATTTATGTAAGGCAACCAGTGTTGATGGTTTTACAGACTGGAAAATTGACAAGCAGCCAACATTGGCGCCGCAGCCGGATGAATATCCTGAAGAAAAATATGGTTTGGAAGACCCCAGGATCGTGAAGCTTGAACACGAAAACAGGTATGCAATTGTTTATACCTCATTTTCAAAAAGCGGACCCCTTGTTTCACTGGCCACAACTGAAGATTTCGAAAGCTTCAGAAGATATGGTGTTGTGATGCCTCCTGATGATAAGGATGCGTCTTTATTTCCCCGAAAGTTCAATGGCAGGTATGTATTGCTGCACAGGCCTTCGCCAACAAGCTATATGCTGGGTGCGCACATTTGGATGTCATTTTCACCTGACCTGAAACACTGGGGAGATAGCGCGGTATTGCTTCCTGCAAGATCCGGAAGCTGGTGGGATGCATATAAAGTCGGGCTCGGACCTCAGCCTATTGAAACTTCAGAAGGCTGGCTGATAATTTATCATGGCGTCAAAACCACAGCGGCCGGCTCTCTTTACAGGCTCGGACTTGCGCTGCTGGATCTTGATGACCCGAGCAAAATTATCAAACGATGCGATGAATGGGTCTTTGGGCCAATCGAATATTATGAAAGAGTGGGAGATGTACCTGATGTTACATTTCCATGCGGAGTTGTACTTAAAGGTGACCAATTAATAATGTACTATGGAGCTGCTGATACAACTATGGCAATAGCAACAGCTTCAATTCATGAAGTACTGGACTTCATTAGAAAGCAGAAATAGAATTATGAGCAAATCATTCGGAGTTTCATTCATTTCTTCATATATACCCAGGCAGTGCGGAATAGCCACTTTCACGAACGACCTTGCAAACTCATTCAGGAACCTGAGCAATGGCGTAAATCTTAAAGTAAGTGTAACTGCTCTGAACGATATACCTGAGGGATACAAATATCCCGAAGAAGTGAAGTTTGAGATCAAAGATAAAAGCATCAATGACTTCAAGGAAGCAGCATATTATCTGAATCTATCAGATAAAGATATAATAAACCTTCAGCATGAGTTCGGCTTATACGGCGGTGAAGCAGGTTCGCATATCCTTTACCTGCTTGAAAACCTGAAGAAGCCGGTTGTAACAACGCTGCACACCGTCCTCGAGCATCCCGATGATGACCAGCTCAAAGTAATTCAGGAAATAAACAGGTATTCCTCGTTTATGGTAGTGCAGTCAGAAAAAGCACTGGGAATGCTGAAAGATGTGTACGGTGTGCCGGAAGCAAACATTAAATTCATCTCTCACGGAGCACATGATGTTCCTTTTCTTGATACAACATATTATAAGGATAAATTTCAGCTTACTGAAAAAAAAGTTATACTCACTTTCGGGCTGCTAAGTCCGGGCAAAGGTATTGAAGATGTAATAAATTCACTCGCCGATGTAGTGAAGGATCATCCGGATGTTTCTTATATTATCCTCGGTGCAACTCATCCTCATGTTCGTAAGCAGTATGGCGAGTCATACCGTAACAGCCTTGAAAATCTTGTTAAAAAAAAGGGGCTGGAAAACAATGTAATATTCATAAACAGGTTCGTCAATACAGAAGAGCTCCTGGAGTTCCTTCTGATGAGCGATATTTATGTATCCCCTTACCACAACATGGAGCAGATCGTATCGGGTACTTTAACTTATGCTCTTGCATCCGGAAAGGCAATTGTTTCAACTCCATACTGGTACGCCCAGGAGCTCCTGCGGGATGAAAGAGGGGTTTTATATTCTCACAATGAACCCGGTTCACTTTCGAACTCCCTTAAAGACCTTTTGAGCGATGAAAACAAAAGGAACCGCCTCCGCAGAAATTCTTATGAAACCGGCAGAAAAATGATTTGGCCGGAAGTTGCCAAAAGTTACTATGAAATTTTTCAGCAGGCGGCTGCAGAGTATACCATTAACACTAACAGCCTGATAAAATCACCCAGTTACAAACTTATACCATCGCTGCCTGAGCCAAACCTTTCTCACCTGAGAAATATAACAGATTCTACGGGAATTCTGCAGCATTCAGTTTTTTCTATCCCAAACCGGAACGAAGGCTACTGTATCGATGACAATTGCCGTGCTCTGCTTGTGGTTATTTTGAACAAGTATTTATTCCGCGATCCACAGGCTGATCAGCTAATGTACACTTATATTACATTTATACACTATGCATATAATAAGGAGGTCGGTCTTTTCAGGAATTTCATGAGTTACGATAGAAAGTGGCTTGATGAGAAGGGGACAGAAGACTCCAATGGCAGAACGATGTTCGTGCTGGGATATTTTATCAAAAATGCAGAGAACCATTCGCACCTTGCTCTGTGCAAAACATTGTTCGATTCCTCCCTGAAAAACATGGAGAAGTTCGGTTCACTGCGCGCAATTGCTCATATTATAATGGGCTGTATATTTTATCTTCAAAAGTTTTCCGGTGCAAGGGAAGTAAAAAGAATTTGCAAACGTATGCTTGAAACTTTGTACGAAAGATACATGGAAACTTCTACTGAAAGCTGGAAATGGTTTGAAGAAAGCCTCACCTACGATAATGCGCGTCTTTCACAGGCTCTGTTAATGGGCGGCACATATTTCAAGAACAGTAACTACCTTTATTCGGGGCTTGAGTCACTTACATGGATGTATGATATCATACACGATAAAGAAAAGAATATAGTATCATTGATAGGTAATGACGGCTGGTATCACAAAAATGGCGAAAAGGCCAGATTTGACCAGCAGCCGGTTGAGATTCCCTCTATAATTGATGCCTGCTACCAGGCGTATCTCATAACCGAAGATATGGAGTGGATAAACAAAATGGGATTAACCTTTAGCTGGTTTCTCGGCAACAATGAACGCCAGGAACCGATGTACGACTTCACCACAGGCGGCTGCTTTGACGGACTTACCGCTGCACTCACAAACCAGAACCAGGGTGCGGAGTCAACTGTAAGCTGGCTTACTTCATTGCACAGGATGTACAGGATAAGACAGGAGCTGCAGGTTGAATAAATTCAGTATCAAATCTATTCCTTCTCTTATCACGGAGGCATACTTTGAAATGCTGGATGATAAGGGTTTCAAAATGGCTGCCGCACTTTCCTATTACGCTGCTTTTTCACTGGGACCTTTATTGATCATTGTAATTGCTATTGCAGGATTCATCTTTGGAGAAGAAGCTGCAAAAGGCCAGTTGTTTTTTGAATTGAAAAACATGATCGGCTCTGATGGAGCGCAGATGATGGAAACAATAATAAAGGGTGCTTCTAATACTACAACTGGTATATTTGCCACTATATTCAGTGTCATACTGCTGGTATTTGGTTCTATCGGTGTGTTTGTAGAACTGCAGGAATCTCTCAATATGGTTTGGGGAGTAGAGCCAAAGCCCGGTAAGGGACTCAAAATGTTCATAAGAAACCGGATTATATCTTTTTCTATGGTTGTGGCAACAGGATTTCTGTTAATGGTTTCGCTGATGATCAACTCAGCAATAGCATTGCTCAATGAGTTTATGGCTGAAATGTTCCCTTCACTGATACCGATCGCATTTATACTGAATAATGCCGCATCACTGATCGTAATAACAATACTTTTCGCGCTGATTTACAAAGTACTCCCCGATGTTTTGATCTCCTGGCGCTATGTTTGGCTTGGAGCGGGTATTACATCTGTACTTTTTTCGATAGGCAAATACCTTATCGGCTTATATCTGGGAAGCAGTTCCTATGCTTCAACATATGGCGCGGCAGCATCGCTGGTTATAATATTCCTTTGGATATATTACTCAGGGCTGATACTTTTCTTCGGTGCAGAGCTTACGCAGGTTTACCGGAAGAGATACAGCGGTAAGGAGCTTATTGCAAATGGCGATGGCTTGGTTGTGCCTAAAGTTTCTGAACTTGTTAAAACTGCAACCGAAAAACAGCGTCAAAAAATAATCAGGTCAAACCACTAATGGCATTACCGAAATTTGTACGTATCGGCGGGAAGATCCTTCTTTGGTTTGTTGGTTCGGTGATAGTACTGGTTGTCGCTATACTGATCTTCATTCAAACAGATACATTCAATCAGTATGCCCTGGAGTTTACACTTGATAAGCTGAACAGTTCCGAAGAAAAGAACGGCAACCGCTTAAACGCTGAATCGTTGACGGGTAATATTTTTGACGGGATGAAGCTTACCGGCGGGAATATCACTGTAAAGGATGATACTTTGCTGCGGTTCAACTATATGGAAGTTAAGTATGATGTTTGGGGATTGCTCGATAATCGTATTACAGTAAGTCAGCTTACCTTGAAGGAACCGTTTATCTCAGCCGAAAAGATAAAATCCGGTGATTCGCTCATATGGAATTTTGAGAATTTATTCAGATCTGATGTGATCGATACTTCCGAAAGCTCACCGTTTGAGTGGGATGTTAGTGTTGAAAATATGAAAATTGAGAACGGTTTCATTCGTGTTGCGGGAGATTCCACGGAAACCGCGCCATGGTGGAAAGAAAAAAGAAACATCCTAACTTCCTTCGACTTCAATAATACGGATATTTCTGAGCTTAACCTTGATATCAGCGCAAAATATTACCGTGACTATAAATCAGTTACACTTAACAATCTCTCTTTTAATACAAACTCTGATTTCGACCTGCATAAACTAAAGTTCAATGTTAACCTCAACGAAAAAGATACATTAACCGAAATATGGGGCTTTGAACTTCTGACAAACAGGAGTGATGTGAAAATATACCATATGCGTGCAGAAAAGTTTAATCCTTTTTATGATTTCGTATATGAAGATCTGGGTAATAAACAAGTAGATCTAAGCATTGACATACTGAAGTTTAATTTTGATGATCTTACGTTTTTTCTGCCTGAAATTGATTTCCTTGATAGCGTGGCAGCTGTAAAGCTTGATGCAAGCGGGAAATATGGCGATCTGAATGCTGAAAATATTACAGTCAGGCTTGAGAATTCGGTGATAAATCTCAAAGGTAATATCAAAAACCTGCAGAATCCGGATAGCCTGTATTTCGATGTTACGGGCAAGGATATAGTCATTAACTCAGCAGATGTGAATCAGATTTATACCGGCGGAATACCTGATTTCTCGAATATTGGAACGATAAGAGCAGACCTGAAATATAAAGGCTCAACTTCAGCATTCAGCTCTGAATTTATTGTTAATACTGATGCGGGTTATGCCGATGGATTCGCCAACCTCGATCTGGATAAAGAAATCTATTCAGGTTATGTAAATACTCGCGCTCTCGATCTTGGAAGGATATTGAAGGATAGATCGCTTGGCGGCGGAATAAATCTGACAGCGAAGTTTGACGGCACTGGATTTGATCTGAACAGTATGCGGGCAAATGTAACATATTCTATGACCGGCTCCAGAGTCGGTAAATATGATGTGAGGTCTTCTGCAGGCACTATTAATGCACGCAGGGGAGCAATTACCTTAAATATCAGGCACAATTCTTCAATGGGAAATGCGGATATTAAGGGAATGGTAAACATCTCCAATATGAATAGCCCAAGTTACAATTTGAAAGGTAATGTTCGCGGTTTAGATATATCACGGGTAACGGGAGATGCTGATAGCAAGAGTAACCTGAACTTTACATTTGATGTAAACGGCAGGGGTATTTCCCCGGAAAATATTAATGGGGTGTATAAGCTCGATATAAGCGAATCAAATTTTGGCGAATACGAAATTCCTCAAACACCCGTTGATGCTGAGATCGTTAATAATAATTCATCGGGCAGGGTGAAGCTGGTTACAGATATGGCAGAGTTTAATGCAGAAGGCAGTTTCAAAATTGACAGGATAATTGATGCTTTGATGTATAACATCAGCCGAACTCAGCAGATGTTTACGGAAAGCCTTGGAAATGACTCTATGATAAGCACCGGCACCGAAAATGTTTACACTAATACGGGTGATTTTGGACTGAAGTATAGCTTAGTTTCTAAGGATAGCGTTAAGCTGCAAAGAGTCTTACAGCCGTTCGGCATAAGTTTTACCGGGAATGTGAATGGTGAGATGAAAAATTCCGCTGATGAGTTTACATCCGTTACCAGGCTTGATGTAAAAGATTTTTCCTACGGAGATACTGTGATCATAGTGAAGAATATAAAAAGTAACCTTGATCTGAACAATAAGTATTCATCAGGCTTAGGCGGCATGATAGTTAACCTCAATACGACAAGCGATAAGATCTCTTTTGGTGCAAACTCGTTTGATTCATTGCTGCTTAAATATAATATGGCAGGCAATACTGCGGATTTCGTTGTTAAAGCAGGTATGGATAGTTCTGCAAAAGCAAACATTCAGGGTAACCTGCAGTTTTCTGCGGGCAGCATCAGGGCTGATCTGGATACCGTGCTGGCGGACTACTCGGGCTTCAGGATAGAGAACAGCGGAAACTGGATATTTACAGTGCAGAATGCTGATATGTTTAACTTTGAGCAGTTTAAGATCAAAAGCAGAAATGCTATACTCGATATGAACGGGTATTTAGCAATTAATGAAGATAGTGATCTCAAGATCGAAGGCAGTAATATGAAGATCACCGATATAGCTTCAATAATTAATCAGGCAGATTCATCGTACTTGATATCAGCTGATGAAGATATAGAAGGTGAGTTAACCAAACTGCTTGTTACATTTAAGGGTAATATGCAGGCGCCGGTGCTTTCAACTGAATTAAATACCAATACACTTAAATATAGGGAAAGTGATATTGGAGTAATAACTGCAAAAGTAAATTATGAAAATGACGAAGCCAAAGCTAATGTAAAGTTTCAGAATGCTGAAAACAAAGGCGACCTTATTATAACGGCCCGTATTCCATACAAAAATCCCCTTAGTGGCGATACTACACAACTTACCGGCATCTCAACTTCGCCGGTGGATATAAACCTGAAGGCTAATAACTTTTTACTTGATTATTTCAGTGTGCTCGTGAATCAGATCGCAAGCCTGCGGGGAGTGCTGAACGCTGATCTTTCTGCTAAAGGCACTGCATCTGACCCCGCACTGACTGGAAGCCTGAAAATAACTGAAGGAGCTTATCTGCTTCCTTTAACCGGAATGGATTACAGCTTTGAGGCATCGATGAGTACGGATAATTTTAAACTGGTATTAGATAACCTTAAGTTATACAATGAAAATGATGATTCAAGGCATATAGATTTATCGGGAAGCCTGGATTTTAAAGACCTTAAGATCACAGATATCGATATTCAGGCAACGGGAGATATGGTGCTGCTGGATACTGATGTAGAACAAAATGACATGGGAGTATATGGTTATATACTTGCAGGGATTGGCACACCGCCGGTTAAAATTGAGGGCAGTCTCGATAGCCTTTTAGTTTCAGGCCAGCTTCTGATAAAGGATGCTACCATTTCATCAATCCCGCTGGAAGGCTCGGGTTACAATACCGGGGATGATAATTTTGTATATATAGATGCAGGTAACGATTCTGCAAATTTTATCCGCGATTCCACATTGTTAATTACACCTGAAGAGTATGCATTGCTGAATCCGTTTGAAAGAGCACGTTACCTTATGGCAGTTGATAGCTCCAGGGAAATGTATGTGAATCTTGACCTGAACGTTAAAACCGAAAATAATATCTATGCGTCAATAGATTTTAATAATCTTACCAGGGATAGGCTCTTTGGCGAACTGAAGGCTGACCTTGATATAAAAACAGTCAATGGCCAAATGCAGGCGTTTGGTACTGTGGATGTCGCAGGTGATTCATATTACAGGTTTTACAGGGATTTCAAGCTAGATGAAAGCAATATCAAGTTTGATGGGGATATTGGAAATCCAGAGCTGGATATTAAAGGAGTATATTCGAGTCAGAAGAACACTGAGCAATACGGTTCTGTTACAACAAGTGAAGTTGAGGTGGTTATTACAGTCAAAGGAACACCTAAGAATCCCGAGCTATCACTTGGCTTATACCAGGATGGCAGCGAGGTTGCAGGCAGTGATGCACAGAGTGATGCCATTACATATCTGCTTTTTGGCAGATTCAAAAGCGAGCTTACTGCATCCGAAAGAACGGCAGTAGCTTCTTCGCTCGGCGCTTCCGTGGGTTCACTGTACGCATCTTCTTATCTTTCGCAGACAGTGCGTGAAATTCTTCCGTTCATTGTTGATGCACAGTTTAACTACACCGAAGGAAATGTTAAAGATACCGATGTTGAACTGATATCGGAATTGGGCGATGCAAGAGTTAAGTTTGGCGGCAAGCTGTTTAAGGAAGTAAAGAATTTTGAAATTGTAGTTGACTATCCGCTTAACAAACTGCTTAACCTCAATCTGCCGGAAACACTTCTGCTTGAGTTTGCCCGCGAGGAAAAGAAACAGGCTTTGACAACGAGCCAAAATGACCTACTTACAACCGAGATCAAAATATTATATAAGATTAAGTTCTGATGCTTTAACTAGCTTCTTTCGGAATTGCGTTGACTGCAGCAGGCACGCGGAACGATTGACCCCGTAGTGGTCACACATTTATAGCAAAGACCATTAATACCCAGTACGACTCCATCGGAGTCGCACATGAAACAGAAACTACTATCCATAAGATTGCTTTTCTTGGAGTGCGCTGACTGCGTCAGTGCTTAATGTGCT
>JACSRQ010000117.1 GCA_014879675.1 Ignavibacteria bacterium | reverse complement strand
AATCGAACCGGCACTGAGATATTATCCCAACAGGATTTTAAGTCCTGCGCGTCTACCAGTTCCGCCATCTGGGCATATTTCAAAGAGATTTTCAGCAGTTTTAAGCTAATTTGCTGATTTTCTACGGATGTGAAAGACATAAATAATGATTTTTTTGAAAATATTCTAACCTAAAATTTGGTATTTTTTGAGCGTATTCTCACTTTTTGAAGAGGAATTTCATCACCTCCTCAAGTCGTGTCTTTGAGGTCATTTTTAATACGCGCGATGGCTTGTAATTCCTGTACACCCAGTTCGAAATTATCTTCAGCGTATCGATTTCGCTTATCTTGAATTTATGGTGCACCTTGCTGAATACGAAATCCCTGAACAGTGCGCCGCTGAAATACAGGTAATTTATCTCTTCGGTGATATTTTTAATTTCATCTTCGTTACTTATCGTTTCATCGGTTATGCAGAAAGTTTTGGCAACCTTACCGTTTACCATCAGGAATATCTCACGGGAATTATCATCAGTATTTGCGGGGCAGCGGATGATATAATTCTGCAGCTCAACTATTGAATTAGTAAGCTCGATATTCAGCAGCACTTTCTTCAGGTCTGCAATATGATCTCTCAAATACGATGCCTGTTCAAAGTTCATTTCATCCGAAGCGATCATCATTTCGCGCTCCAGGTATTTTGCCGCGCCTTCTTCTTCCTGTGAGATTAGAAATTTATCGACAAGTTTTACCTCCCTGCCATACTCGGCCGCGCTTACCGTCAGATTACACGGCGCAGTACACTGACCTATCTCGAAGTATAAACACGTGCTTTTATTTTTAGCCGGGATTAAGTTAATATCGTCACACTTGCGCAGCTTGTAAAGCTTGTTTATGCGCTCAATTAATCCGGCAACGGTGAACGAGCTCGAGAACGGTCCGTAGTACCTGGCGCCATCGGGAATAATTTCGTAAACCTTCTGTACTCGTGGGAAAGCGCGCTGTACATCAATTTTAAGAAAAGGGAATTTGCGGTAAGACTTGATGGCCGAGTTGAATCTTGGCTTATGTGATTTTATCATCCTGCTTTCGGTAAGAAGTGCCGAGAGCTCTGAGCCCGTTGTTTCCCAGTCAACCCTGTGTACAAACCGCACCAGCTTCCGCACCTTAGTAGAGTGTGATGTGTTGTGGTAAAAGTATGAGCTGAGCCTGTCCTTAAGATTTTTAGCCTTGCCGATGTAAATGACCTCGTCGTTTTTGTTCATCATGAAATAAATGCCGGGCCGCTGCGGAACTGATTGCAGGTTTATTTTCAGCTTTTTGAATCTTGCAGTAAGCTTCTTCTCTTCAAATATCTTTCGGTATTGGAAGCCGATAAGCTCATCGGTAAATTCCATTTCATGCTCTGAAACAAGCTGCTCGATAAACAGCGAGAGAATCGCCCCTGTAGCGCGCGCATCATCAATTGCCCTGTGCTTGCGCTTTGTGCGAATATTAAAATGCCGCTTGAGTGAATCCAGCGATTTGGATGGCAGCGCGCGGCTGAGCCTGCGTGCAAGCCTTGCCGTGCATACCGAAGGCAGCATAAGCTTGTTATGCCCCGCCCGCACAAGCGAAGCGTTCAGGAATCCGTAATCAAACTTTACATTATGTCCGGCAAGGATTATATTACACTCGCCCGCAAGCAGATACTGCACCAGCTCTCCGGCTTTTTCTTCGAAGGGCGGCTTGCCATAAACCATTTCGTTTGAGATTCCGGTTAGCCGTGTAATTTCAGGCGGAATGAACTGCCCCGGATCGAACATAGTTTCGTATTCATCGATAACCTCGCCGCCTTTGATCTTTACTATACCAATTTCGGTGATGCGGTTGCGCTCCGCGCTTAAGCCGGTTGTCTCCACATCAAATACCGTGAATACAGCCTCTTCAAGCGGGCAATTCATGCCTGTATCTAAAATACTTTCGGAATTTATTATCTTCTCGCCGGCCAAATTTCTGAAGTTATGCAGGATAACATGCAACTTAATAAATTTAATTATAACTTTGTAAACAATTCTTTTTTCATTCTGAGTGAAACGAAGGATTCATTCATCATATTTCGCATAAATGATAGCTAATGGATGAAATTTTATTCATTTGACATACTATAGAATGGCAAGAAATTTTGACTATGGAAAATAAAAAAGATTTTTGGGAAAGCCGCTGGCAAAATAACAAAACCGGCTGGGATATCGGCTACGCAGCGCCGCCTATTACAGAGTTTGTTGATACACTCACCGATAAAAACATCAAAATTCTTATCCCCGGGGCTGGAAATGCGTATGAGGCAGAGTACTTTCATAAAAGCGGATTCCCGAATGTTTATGTGATGGATATTGCTTCCAAGCCGCTGGAGAATTTCAGAGAGCGTGTTAAGGATTTCCCCGCGGAGCATTTGCTGAATGAGGATTTTTTTAAGCACGTAGGGCAGTATGACCTTATCATAGAGCAGACATTTTTTATTGCCATTGACCCGAAGCAAAGAGGGGAGTATGCGCAAAAGATGAATGAGCTGCTGAAGCCGGGCGGGCATTTAACGGGACTTTTGATTTTCAGTAATGAGCCATCGCCTGGCGGACCGCCTTACATCGATACAAAGGAAGAATACCGCAAGCATTTTGAAGGCGTGTTAGATATCCGCAAATATGAGATAGCGCAGAACTCTATAAAACCACGTGCCGGCCGGGAAGTGTTTATTGATATGGTGAAGAATTGAAAATGTAGTATTATATTGTATAAATTATTTTCAGTTTAGGCGCACAACCATTATCCCGGATTGATGACTGTAGAATTTACAAATCATGCTTTAGAAGAAATAAGGATTAGAGAGATTGACAAACAGATAATTGAAGCTATTATTCAAAATCCAAAGCAAATCCTGGATTCAGAAAACAACCGCAAAGTGTATCAAGATATAGTTGAATTTAAGAACAAGAAGCAGTATGTTGTACGGGTTATAATTGAGGAAACTAAAGGTGCATTAAGAGTAGTTACAGCATATAAATCAAGTAAAATTAGCAAATATTGGAGGTAATATGAAAGTTAAATATGATGCAGAAGTTGATATAATGCGAATTCAGTTCAATGATAAGCCTGTTTCAGAAAGTGACGAGGAAAAGGCGGGTATAATTCTGGATTATGATGAAAATGGCAAAGTAATAGGAATTGAAATTCTGGATGCTTCCCAAAAAATGATAAATCCTAAATCTGTGGAGTATGAGATAGAAGGCGTTTAATCGTAAAACAAGCCCCAGTCATCCCTGATGTCGTTTTCCTTATCGAAGCCCTTGACCCATTCTACGAATAGTACCCGGAAATTTTCTATTTCATCGCGCAGCAATTGCAGGTATTCAGGATTCGATAGTTTTTCTATTTTGCAGAATGATGTTTGCGTCAGAAGATCCCTTGCATGAATTTTAATAATTACGGCATTTTCCATTCTGAGCGTGTAGAGGTCGCCGCCTTCGGCTCCTGCGATTTTTGGACCAAGCATATAGGCGTTCATGAGCATTTGTTCCTTCATCATCAGCTTATCCTTTTTTTCGGTAAATGTTTCCACCAGCGCTGAAGTTAAACGGCGGATATTCACCGCGCTTTGATGCAAAGGCATTTCGTGAACTCTACGGTCCTCTTCCTTTAGTGCTTCATCGGCGGAAAGTCTGCCGGCATCGAATATATCATCATCGTCGTCATCATCAAACAGATCATCCATGTCATTGAACAGGTCAGGATCGCCGGGCTCGGCATCTCCATGTTTATTGGTATCTTCAGGATCGCCGGATTCTTCTTCGGGCATATCGTCGTCTTTGTTCATTTAAGGTATTATTGATAAATTGATATTATTTAAAAAGTCCCCAGTCTTTTTCTTCTTCATCTTGCGGGTCAATATCCGGATCGGGTTCTTTTTCAAACTTGCCAACCCATTCAATGAACAGCAGCCTGAATTTTTCTATTTCTGCTTCAAGGGTGTTCAGAAAATCCTCATCGCAGAAGTTTTCCAGCTCGCAGAATTCCACATGCTGCAGCAGGCGGCTGGCATGCATTTTCAACACAACGGCATTTTCCATCCTGCTGTTGTATGTTTCGGTGCAGTGTATCTCGCCGATCTTGTTCTGCAGCATTCCCGCCTCGTAAAGCATTTCTTCTTTCAGGTCAAAAAGCTCCGCATCGCCTGAAAGCATGCCCGTAATTGCCTCGGTCAGCGTGTAGATCTGTTCAGCTTTTTTATAAATTGGAAGTGCAAGGTATGCGCTCATTTCTCTTTCGATCTGCTCATACATTTCCTTATCTTCGGGGCTTTCGTTCTTTTCATCCCTGCCCTGTTCTTCTTCTTCCTCTTCCTGGCTGTGATCGTATTCTTCGTTCATTTATTCTTTCTCCCTATAGGGACTTAGATCATTTATAATTTTTTCGGCGTGTTTGAAGTAAAATGTTCTTTTGAATTTATTTATAACAAGTTTTTAATTTCATTCGCTATATGATCCAGATCTTGGCGAGTGGTTCTAATAAAATTTTTGGATCTATCATATTTGAAACCAAAACCATCACCTTTGAATCTGGGATAAACATGAAAATGAAAATGAAATACTTCCTGTTCCGCGGCTTCTCCATCGGCTAGGAACCAGTTTATACCTTCGCATTGGTACTTAGATTTTCTTATTGCTTCCGAAACTTTGCGTGCAATTTTTATTATGTGCAGAGTAGTTTCCTCGTCTACATCAGCCAAATAAGGTGCATGTATTTTAGGAACAATAAGCATGTGAGAAGCGGTAACCGGCTCAATAGTAGGGAATACAATGATTTTATCATCTTCATACACTATGCTTACCGGGGATCTTCCCTCAATAATTTCACAAAAAATGCAGTTTTCCTTATCTTCTTTCATTAGCTATGAACTGTAATTATTTAATACTCCCTTTGCTAATTCTAAAACCCTTGTTCTTAATTCTTCAGGCTCCAGTACTTTTACGCCTTCGCCGCGTGTAACTATCCACCCGGCAATTTCATCCAGCGAGTTTACCTTAGCCTCGTATATTATTGAGCCGTCATTTTGTACGGTGAATTTTTCGGAATCCAAAAGCTGTTTCGGCTTAAGCCTATCAGCCCAGTAAGGCGAAAACTGAAGCTTGATGCTGAATGTATCTTCTCCCAGCCAGCTGCGAAAAGAATATTTGAATACATCCTCTATCTTTTCGCGGGCAACGGGGCGGAATTTCCTTCCCGAGCTGCGCGCGTTGAATATTTTGTTCATGAGGAATTGCTTTATCCTGCCCTGATTCATTGTTAACAGCCGCCAGTAGTTATCGGTTTGGAATATCAGCAGCGGTTCTATTTCCTGCCCGCGCTCAAATACATCGGCATCTTTTTCATAATCAATAACCGCCATGCTGCTGCTATCGATACACATCTGCAATACAACCATGTTTGCCAGCGCTTCTTCTTTGTGCCTGCTTACAAGCAGGGCTGTGGATTTTTCCACATATGCCGCGGTGGTATTTAATGCCGAGTATTGTTTGATTAGCTCTCGCAGCTTTTCTGCTCCGGGTTTTGAATCAAGTATTATCCCTTTGCTTCTGAGCGAGTGTATTTCAATGCCGAATGTTCTTAGATCGGCAAGATCTCTTTTAATGGTAAGCTCTTCAACATTAAAAATTGCCGCAAAGTCAGACGGACGGAGTCCCTTATATTCCTTTTTCAGGCAAAGGCCCAGAATTTCAATTTGCCGCTTGAATTTATTTCTTATATCCAGCATTCAGCTAAGATAAGTGCAAGTTTAAGATAATTCACTGCTTATTTTTTTCCATTTTACGGATCCGGAATAAATGAAAAAATGCAATATAAATCAATGTTATTATTGCAATTATAAACTTTTTTCGTTAAGTATCATTCAATGATACACTACGGGGGTTTCTGAAGGATATATTTGTATCGTAATTAAGAAAGGAGAAATTAAACATGGTATCACTGAAAAATTTTGTAGAGGATCTAAGGGAAGAAAGGCGCGAAAGAAATGAGCGCAAGCTTATGGCCTTCACCTTAACGCTATCGGTTCTGTTTCTTGCTCTCAGCATCTGGGCAACAACTCTGTAAATCACAGCATCATCAAAAGATTCACAATATTATAAACTGAAAATTAATTATAAAACCATGAACAACAAAATAATTTTAAACCAGCCCGATAAACTTGCAGTGCAGACATGCCAGAACGTTCTGAAAGAGCTCATTATCCGCTCGGATAAGTTCAACGTGTCACCCGCAAAGTTCAATACACTTGTAAAAGCTTTTTATACCCTGGAAAGCTTCCCGGCAAAAAAGATAACAGGATATATCGATATCTCCGCAAATACACATCTTACCGGCGGGGGATTAGACTACAGCTCATTCACAATAGGTGAAGATTATTTTGAGATATACACTGGCTTTGTTGCTTACCGCGGCGGAGAGTGTGATGACAGCTCATGGGAAAAAGTTTTCTCATCCAAAGATACAGAACACAGATCAAGCCTGCTGAAAGCCCTTGAGTGCTGGGCAGAAAGTTTCCTGCTGCACCTTGAGGAAAACCCGGCAAGATCGCTGCTCATTATCGACCGCTCCAAGCTGGAAGGCGATGAAACCGTTCACTCGGAAATTACCCCGGAGCCGAAGGTTATTTCACCGGGATACTCACGCAGCCGCCCGGCAGAATATGAAGAGGTACCATTCTAATAAGTTTAGAAAAGTTCATCCTTACATTACATTAATCAGAAAGGACAATTCCCGCAAATTGTCCTTTTTGAGCTATTGGCAGAGTCCATTAAAAAAGCCGGCTAAGATGCCGGCTTCAAACGGAGGTGAATATTTTTTAGAGCGTTTTCTATAAATCTTAAATTATTTCGAAGCCTTATCAATATAGCTTTTAAGCGAGCTATCCAAAGCGGGTTTCTGGCCAACTGCAGTCTGCCAGTCCTTAAGCGCGTTAGGCTTATCCATTGAATTAAAGTATGAAAACCCACGGTTCACATATGCATCTGTGAGATTGGGATCAAGCTCAATAGCTTTTGAATAATCATCAATTGCCTGTTTATAGCTGCGCAGGTTTGCAAACGCAAAGCCTCTTGCGTTGTAATTTAGCGCGTTAGTAAGGCCCAGTTTTAAAGCTTTATCAAAATCTTCAAGCGCAAACTGGAACTGGTCTGTATTTAAGTAAACATACCCCCTGTTAACGTACGCATCCGCAAGTGTACTATCTGTTTGAATAGCTTTATCATAATCAGGCAGCGCGTCAAACAGCCTTTTCATGTTTGCATAAGCGTAGCCGCGGGTATTGTAATATATGCCGCGTTTCGGATTCAGCTCAATAGCTTTTGTAAAATCCGAAACAACATTTTCATATTTACTAAGGCTAAGGTATGCGAAGCCGCGGTTTGCGTAGGCATCTTCATATTTCGGATTCAGTTCGATAGCTTTGCTGTAATCCTTAACCGCCTGTATGTAATCCTTCAGCAGCGCGTAAACATATCCCCTGCGGTTTATGTAAACCGCGCTCTTCGGATCCTTCTCCACGGCCTTTTCATAATCTTCCATAGCTTTGCCGTATTGATTTGTTGAAATGAAAACATATCCTCTTGCATCATAAAACCGCGCAGAGTCCGGCGCAAGATCAATGGCTTTGCTGATATCTTCAATTCCTTTTTCGTTCTGATTCCTTGATACATTCAATATTCCGCGGTGATACCATGCGGTTTGATTGTATTTATCTATTTCGATAGCCTTATCATATTCCTTCATGGCTTCGTCAAGCTTGCCAGTGTTCTGCAGCTCGATCCCCGCCTTCAAATGTTTTGCCGATTCTTCCGGGTTGCGCTGTGCACAGCCGCTAAGAACCGCTAATATTATAAGAAATGAGAAACTTAATTTATATAGCATATTTTAATTGATTATTAGTATTTTATGTTGTAAGTTTAGATAATTAAAAACACACTTGTAATACCGTAAAAAAGTTAGGAAAATAATGAAAAACCATCTAAAATACGCACTTTCGCTGATCATTCTTTTCGGGATACTTGTTGCCTGTAACAGCGATAAGTCAGAAAAGGATAAAAAAACAACCCAGACCCAGCCTAAAGATACAACAAAAATCAACAAAGACCAGTACAGAATTGCTGAGCAGTTTACCGGCAGCAGAAACCAGATCATCGACCTGATGAAGGGACCTGCGAATTTTGTGACTATCCACACTGGCGAAGGTAAGTTTACTGCGAGACTTATGACCGCAGATGGTGAAGTTCTTATGGTGCTTGCTGATGTTACAGGGGATTATAACGGCAAAAAGTTATATGAAGTGCCTGAAACCAAAGCATATATTCTTGATGTGAAGACCGAAGGCGTGTGGTCGGTTTACAGAGAGTAATAGAGATAGCTTTAGAGAGTGTAATTTTATTCAAC
Organism: Ignavibacteria bacterium; assembly: GCA_014879675.1. GTDB lineage: Bacteria > Bacteroidota > Ignavibacteria > Tepidaquicellales > OLB5 > OLB5. Next base: position 7,510 of record JACSRQ010000117.1, on the reverse strand, counting down.
AAAAAAAGGAATGACCGGCAGTCATTCCTTTTTTATTTATCTCAGATCTTTTTAGAAATTTACTTTATCAGCGGCCTGATCTTGTTTATCTTAGGCCTCAATTCTGATTCATAAGTCCTGTTCAAAAGGATTGCCTGTTCCCAGTCTCTTGCAGCTTCTTTAAACTTACGCTGTGCCAGATAGGAAGTACCCCTGTTGTAATATGCCTTTGCAAGGCGCACATCTTTTATGACAACAGTATCGTACTGAAGTACCGCAGAGTCAGGTTTGCCAAGTATATCAAAAATATTGCCCTTGTTGAAATTTGCTATCGTATCATCGGGCTTCAGCTTAAGCACCATGTTATAATCGGCCATTGCAGAGTCATAAATCTTAAATCTCTCGTATGCGTTTCCCCGGTTCATGTAGCCTGAGTGATTTCCCGGATTGAGCTTTATGTATTCATTGTAATCAGAAATTGCTTCCCTGTACATTTTTATGTTCTGGAAATGGTTGCCCCTATCGAGGTATGGCCCCGGGTTCAGCGGTTTTTTCTTTATCAGCTCATTGAGTTCCTGGAATGCCTTTGTGTTCCAAACTTTGTAAATGCTATCCCTGGGAATACTGTAACCCCTGTGATATGATTCCAGCGAATCGCGGTAATCAAAATTTCCGGTTCCGTAGATATCGGTACTATCACGCTGCCTGATCAGGTTTGAATCGATCAGCTCACGGATGACCTCATCATACTTAACCTGCTCAAGGCTGTCTTTTTCCCTTCGCACTTCAGTTTCGCTTTTCTTGGTGCAGCCGTTAAAAACTGCGGCACTTGAGATAAAAAGCAGCGCTAATATAGATAGAATGTATCTTCTCATAAAAATCAACCTGTTTTGTTTGATCTGCAATATATTTAAATTCGATGCGTTTTTTACTGCTAAAAATTGGGTACCACAAAGATTAACTAAAAATGGTTATAAATGAATACCGTAAATACAGTATAAAGAATCGTTAGATATTTTCAGAAAGAGCTATTTTTGGAAGAATTCAGCACTTTGTTTTTTGCCATGGATTCCAATGCCAGCTTCTTCTTAAATGCCTGTATCTTGTGGAACAGCGATTTGTTATGAATTGCCAGTATCTCTACAGCAAGGAGTCCCGCATTTTTTGCATTACCAATAGCAACGGTAGCAACGGGAACGCCCGCCGGCATTTGTACTATTGAGAGGAGCGAATCGATTCCCTCAAGTGCTTTCGATCTTATTGGCACACCAATTACAGGCAGCGGTGAGTGTGATGCGGCCATTCCCGGCAGGTGTGCCGCACCGCCTGCACCGGCGATGATAACTTTTATTCCACGCTTATGAGCGCCTTCGGCATACTTGGCCATAAAATTCGGTGTGCGGTGCGCGGAAGTGATCTTCATTTCATATTGAATACCGAACTCTTCACAGACTTTTGCAGCTTCTTGCATTGTCGGCAGGTCAGAGTCACTGCCCATTATTATTCCAACTATAGGTTTTTTACTCATGATGTTTTTTAATTTGTCATTCCCGCGAAAGCGGGAATCTCTTTTTAGAATCACAGACAAGAATGTCTGTGCTACTACTCATGAAAATTATTAGATCTGAATCCGCCAACTCTTTTTTGTCATCTCCACGATTCATTTGTCATTCCTGCCTTCTTGCCTACCGAAGGTACGGCGCAGGAATGACAAAGCACTCTATATCACAATTTTCTTCTCTGCTTTTTTTGCTGAAGTGAGAATCTTTGCAGCATTGTTTCCGGTTATAGTTACATGTCCCATTTTCCTGCCTTTACGTGAATTTTTCTTGCCGTATAAGTGCAGGTGTACGTTTGGATCCGAAAGCGCTGCGCCGTAATTCTTAATTGTTCCCGCGCCGCTGGTTTTGCCGAGCAGGTTTATCATAACCGCAAACGGCTTCACCATTTCTGCTGAACCAAGCGGCAGGCCTAGTACAGCGCGCACGTGGTTTTCAAACTGTGAGGTTACGCATCCTTCGATGGTGTAATGCCCCGAGTTATGCGGGCGCGGTGCCATTTCATTCACAAGCAGCCTGCCGCTTCGGGTTAGGAAAAGCTCGATCCCGTATATCCCGAATCCTTTCACGGCCTTAACCGAATCTACCGCAATTTTTTCAGCTTTCTTAATAACAGCTTTTGATACTTTTGCGGGCGCTGAAACGGTATGGCAAATATGATCCTTCTGAACAGTTTCCACAACAGGGTAAACAATGGTTTCTTTCTTTGTCCGTGCCGTCATAACAGCAAGCTCCATTGTAAAATCTACAAACTCTTCAGCCAAAAGTTTCGAATGCCGGTGAGTGAGCCTATCGAATGCAGCTTCAAATTCTCTTTTATTCTTCACAAGTGCATTGCCGTAGCCGTCGTATCCCATTTTCCTGGATTTCAAAACAAAGGGAAGCCCGAGCCTTTCAAAAATCAGGCTGAAATCTCTTTTATGGTTCACTGCTTCAAACGCAGGCAGGGGAATACCATGCTTCTTCAACACCTGTTTCTGGATAAGTTTATCCTGTATCATCGAAATTGTTAATGATGACGGATAAACCTTCTTGCCAAGGCTTTCAATATATTCAAGTATGCGGTAATCAATAAACTCGTTTTCTAAAGTGATCACATCACACACCGAAGAAAGATCTTTCAGCACTTTTTTATTTGCCGCGTTTCCTAACAATTCAATAGAGGCTACTTGTCCTGCCGGTGAATTCCTTTCCGCATCAAGTATAGCAACATCAATTCCCATACGCCTTGCTGCTAGTGCAGACATACGCGCAAGCTGCCCGCCGCCTAAGATCCCGATACAAATTGGTTTTAATCCCACTGATATAGTGTATTTAGAATGGTTTCTGCCTCAAAGCAGATATTTAACTATGACCGCCCGAGTGCGTGGGTTTTAACAAGCTCAAGTACTTCGCCCACTGCATCTTCGTTATTAGTTGAGTTTGTTACGTAATCTGCTTTGCGTTTCAATTCCGGTATCGCATTTTGAACTGCAATGTTATACGCGCCAAAATCGAATAAGGGCATATCGTTGTGCCAGTCGCCTACTACCGCTACATTTTTCCGCTGCAGGCCAAGGTGCCGTACAAGCTTTTTAACGCTTTCAAGCTTGTTACTTTGTTTTTTCTTAATTGTAAGCAGGTAGTAATCATGGTTGGGTGATTTGGTAACACTGAGTGATACAGCAAGCTTGTCGAAAAATCCAAAACCCTGCTTAATATGTTTCATGCTTGCTTTATCTTCACAGTAGATAAGTATTTCAAGTATCTCATTCATGCCCGTGAAATCCGCAACTTCCTTCACCGGTGCATTGAGCTTTGTATATTCTTTTACAATAGTATTACGCGGAGTAACAAAAAGGTTGTTCTCATCACACATTGTTATCTTGCCGTAATTATCTTCTGCCAGAGCGATCGCTTTTGTTATCAGTGTCTTTTTAATCGAACCTTTATAAACAGCTTTGCTGTTCCTTGCTTTTATCAGTGCGCCATTAAGCGTAACGAACGGAATATCAATTTCAAGCTCATCTGCTATATGTGAAGAGTAATGGAATGAGCGCGCCGAGGAGAGAGTGCATAGTATTCCTTTTTTCTTGAGCTCTTTGGCAAGTGTAAGTGTTTTTTCACCCACCATACCCTGATGGTCAACCAGGGTACCATCAATATCTATCACAATGAGCTTAATTTCTTTAAGGCGATGGTGCAAAAGATCTAATTTAAGTTTCTAAAGGAGTTTTAAAAGCTAAAACAGGCGCGATAAACGCCCTGCAGCCTTAAAACAAGTGCAAATTTAGCTATAGTTAACAACAAATAAAATTCATTTTACCGGATTGTGTAGTCCGCCATGTAAACTAACGTTTTGAATTTTCAGTTATCAATTAGCTCCCTCGTTTTTTTTAAAAGGTAATCCTTTGGGCTCAGAACTTTTGAATCCAGTATGAAGCCGTGCAGTATTTCAAGAACATGGATATCATCAATACCCAGCGGCTTATCCTTCAGCCTGTACTTAATGAGCTGTGACATGATCCTGATGTACTCGAGATGGTGATTCCTGTGTATCTGGTTAACCTTCCTGTTGCCTGAAAGAAATTTTGTAAATGAATCTACAGCAAGGAAAAATTCTTCATTATTGCCCATCTCATAGTGGCAGTTCATGATCATTCCTTTTATGTGAAACTTATCCATAGAGTCACTTTCTTCGGCTTTCACAAGGTATGTGAGAGCTTTTGCAAAATCATTTTTCTGGTAAAAGAGCCTTGCCATTGAGTGGTTAACTGCTGCGCTGCGAATATCCGGTGGCATCTCTTTGGAATAAGCTCTAATGAAGTCTTCTGCCCAGCTTATTTTTTCAAGCCAGAATGCTATGGCAATGATATTTTGAAACAAAAGATAGGGCATGTATTGTGATTCAGTTTCTTTGTATAACTTCTCTTCCAGCGAAAACTCTATTAGCAGGAAGACATCCTCTAGCAGGTTGCTGCTGCCCTTGCCGATGTTCGCATAATAATAGTTCTGCAGTATCGGTACCAGCATCGAAAGGGTCCGCTTTCCGAAGAGTCGCTTGTTGAGTGTCAGTATTTCGCAGATCTTTTTTACGCCTCCAGGCTCCATATTATACTTGTTCTTAAGCAGTTCCAGTATCTCAATGTAAACAAACAGTCGAATGCCCTGATCTTCTTCGATGTTTAGACGTTTTTTAATTCCGGTTAGATCAACATGTGAAAAGAATAAGCCTGGTACTTCGAGCTCAGTCTTAATATTGTAGTTGAATTCATTCGAGATCGCATAATTATGTGACCCAATGGCAGAGATTAACAAATTACACAGGGCAGCTTCGGTGCTGCTGATAGCGGGACCTGCTGCAAATTGCTGGCCCTTTATAGCAGTTTTAGAAAGTGTTTCAGTCTCTTTCAAAGCCGATAGCAGCCTGAAGTCGGAATCATCAAGCGCTTTAACAAGTGCAAACTCTTTCAGCGACCTGTTCACCTGCATGGATGCAATAGCCGCTAGATTTCTTTTCATCAGCTCGTCCGCCGCCTCTGCCGAAATTCCGGCTTGGTTGATGCGTAATTTTTGATGTGCGAGAAAATCTTTAAGTAATGAATACAGAGAGCTCATAAGGTTTTTCATTACTTTATCATTATAGCTGCGGCCCTTGAAAGCTCTTGCATATACACTCTCCGCTGTGAATCCGTTTCCGACGAATAAAGGGTGGTATCTTAGAATGATCTCCGCCAATTGAACCAGCGCTGAATTGGTATTGAAATATGGGGACGCAAGAAACTTTCTGAAATGGGATATTTCATCAGTGGTGAACGCTGTGAGTATTTCTATCGCTTTTCCCTTTAATTTCATGCCATATTACTGATGAGTTTTTGTAATCCCATATTCCTGAAAATTATCACTACTTAATCAAATATGGACATAATTTAAACGAGAGTACACACAAAAATTAGTGAGATTTTATGATATTTTTCTTTGCCTGACTGCTATTGGATATGTTAAATTTGTTGCGAAATGGGGAAGTAAGGTTAAGTAAAACCCGTCAGCATCGACAGCTCAAAATAAACTACAATAATAAATTAAGCATTTAACTATTCAATAATTATCCTCAATCTATTCTAAAAAACATGAGATCATTTATTTTATTCTTTGTTATTGTATTCATTTCTATTCAATGTAATTTTGTTTTAAGCAGCGATATTTCGTTTTATGACGGACTTGACCGTTTAAACAGGGTTAGCATTGGCACAGAGGTAATGAAAAATAAACCCGATAACAATTCCTATGAATATGATGCATACCTGTTTTATGTGCGCAGGATTGAGAACAGGAAACTTAACGCCAACGAAAGCCCTGAAATGATGCTTTCAACATGTTATGCCGAAATGAGGTACTACAAAGGTAATTTTAAACCTGTTTCTCTTTCTAATGTAACTGTTGCAGGCAATAACCTTGCTCAGGTGAATCTTTACGGCGGAATAGCTTATACTATGAATGAAGAATTAAACGTAAGAAGTTGTGTGAACGTTACTAGTCCGGCAATTGTATGGAGTATTGATCCGGCAACGGACTTTTCAGGATACAGTGATCTAAGTAGTGAGATACGCTACTTTCCCGATCAATATTATATAAGCAGTTCAACCGGCGAGGCTGTACTTGGCACAGATATGGATTTTATCATAACAGCAGAGAAAGTTTCAACAGGAAACACCACAACAGTGCCGCCTGATTATGTCGCAGTTTGGCTGCTGGGTCCCGTTGCTGATGAGCTGCACAACCTTAGAAACCTCCAGCCATGCGGCAGGTTTACCGGTCCGGTTACACAGGATAAATGCATTGGTCAGATTGAGGCACGATATTTCAAAAGTGTTATGGATGGCGCAAAGATCACACCCGGCACAGGCTGCGCGCTTGTGAGGAGTTATAAATTCTACCCAAAGGAAGTAAAAAATAATGTAACAAACCAAATGGAAAAATGGATGTTTGTTAATGTTGTTGAAGCTGAGGTACCGGTTACTTTCAGATGATCAAATGAGTATTTTAATTCAATAACAAAATTTTTAAAATACCATAATTTAACTTGATTCCCCAAATCAATAGTGGTATAAAGGGGCCGGAGTTATCCGGCCTTTTGATTTCGCTGATCTCTCAACATCAAAAAAGCTGTGTATGGAATTATCATTGCGGCAGCCATCCAGATCGATACGGCTATGGTTGATTGTTCATTCATACCTCCTGCGGCAAGTATGGGTATAATAGTATCAATTGCTGCGTGAACTATTGCCGGAGCCCAGATCGTATTGCCGCTTTTTTCATACAGACATGAAAACGGGAAGGATGATACCACAGCAAGAAGAACAGCCATACCGCCCACAATCAATCCCATGTTTATAATTATCGGTATATGCGCCGCAGTAAAAAATATCACCGCAGCCCACGCTGCTTTCCAAAAGCTCCGGCCTTCGCGCAGCCGCCTGAAAAGAAATGCACGGTATAGCACTTCTTCGGCTATGCCATGAAATACGAACACACCTATTGCCAGCCATAGCCAGTCAGCGGGCAGTTTGAATTGATATCCTGTAATTGCGGTTATAACGGGGTAACATAAAAACATCAGCAGTGTTATAACCAGCGCAGAGGCAATTGCCTTACCGCGGGGTTTTCCAAAGCCAAGCAGCCTGCTAAGAGCACTGAACCTGCTGCGGAATATCAATATCTCAACAAGAATGGCCGCCAGGATAACACATGCAGATATCAGTAATGCACTCCATGTGTTACCGGTATCACCGGTCAGCTTTGCCGTTAGCTCTATGACTCCATACAATAGAAGGTAACCGGCAATAATAAGGAACAGATTGAACTTATTCCTCTTTTCAGTTGAATGATTTACGTCCATAAACTTTTGTTTAATTTATGAATTACGAAATTTTTTCGGCAGAATTAACAGTAAGACTTCAAAATTAACTATTAAAACTGATTCAAAACAGTAT